>NZ_KV790837.1:0-23771 GCF_001807725.1 Granulicatella sp. HMSC31F03
AATTAATTGTCTAACTTTTTGGGGTCAGTACACTAAGCCGGTGGTTTTTGATTGAAACTATACAAAAAACCAGAGCCCTCGCCCTGGTTTCTCCTGTTCATTATATTTTTCCTATTTCATCCCATTAAAAATCTCATCGGCAATTTCTAGTCCAATTTGTGCTTGTTGCTCTGCTGTGAGGGAGTGTCCTGTGTCGTCTAAGGTCGTCAATCGTGCGTCCTTGAGGCTTTTTATCGCTTTTTTGGAGGCGGTAATGGGCACGATAAAGTCATCCGCGCCGTGATAAATATGCACAGGTGCACTAATCTTGCTCAGTCCCTCATACGCGTCGATCGGGTAGACGTCGGCTAAGTATTTCTTGCTAATTTTTGTCCCTAGAAGATTAAACGTTTCAGGGGCTGCGTCTAGGCTCGCGAAGGTACTTCTGATATCGTCTGGTAAGGAGAACGCTGGATAGAGCAAGAAGACTCCCGCTAAATTTGCCGCCTCTTGCGCCAAGAGTGCCGAGACGAATCCGCCTTGACTGCTTCCCATTAAATAGAGTCGGTCCGTATTGACAAACGGGAGGGAACTTGCAAATTGCAAGGCATCTCGCAAGTTTTGCACTTCGGTTAGAACAGACATTTCCGTCGTGGCCCCCTCGCTTTTTGGAGAGGAGGAAGAAGATCCACCGGCAAATTCAAAGCTGAACACCGCCACCCCGGACTTCGCCAAGGTTTTCTGTACTTCTTCATCGTGCTCCACGCTGGCTCCGAGTCCATGGCTATAGACCACTAAAGGAACTTGTCCTTGAACATATGGAATGTACGCTCTGGCATAGAGTTTCTTCCCGTTACTAACAAAGGTGTATTCCTTCACGGTATAGGTACCGTCTGCTTTCACTTCCACGCGCAGGGCTTGCGTGGTCTCTTGAACGGTTGTTGTCGTAGGAGCCTCCGTGTTTTCTGTCAGTAGTCCGCATGCTCCTAGTAGGAGTACCGCAAATAGTGTTCCTAGTAATTTCAATCGTTGTTTCATCGAATTCCATCTTTCTTTTCTGGTAGAGGGTCTTTGCCCTTTTTAGTAGTCTACCCGCTTCCCCTTGAAAGCTCAACTGTTCTGTTTGCAAAAAACGACCGCAAGACATTCCCGCAGTCGTTTTCATTTATACTAAAAATTCTAATAATTCCGCGTAGCTACGGACTTCCACGGTTGGTTTTACCGCCGTTCGGTTCTCCTTACGCGCTAGGTTCATCCAAATCGTGTCGATTCCCGCATTAATCCCGCCTTGGATATCGGCTGTGAGCGAATCCCCAATCATCACCGCTGTCTCTTTGTCGAAATCCGGGATGTCTTTTGCCACTCGTTCGAAAAAGAGCGGACTTGGTTTTGCGACTTTTAATTCTTCCGAGATAAATACTTTTTTGAAATACTTCGTAACCGGAGAATGCTCCAAGCGACCCTTTTGAATCGTCGTGATGCCATTCGTAGCTGCGTAGAGTTCATATCCCGCCTTGGTAAGCGTATGTAGCATTTCCTCCGCACCATCGATCGTTTGCCCTTGCGTGGAGAGGATGGCCTCATATTCGGATGCTAATTCATGTCCATCTTTTTCCAAACCGAAATGGTCGAATAACTTGGCAAAACGCGTCCCCACTAACTCTTCACGGGTGATTTCGTTTTTCTCCAGCGAGCGCCACATCGCACGATTCATCGGAATGTACACCTCAATATACTTCTCTATCTCACTGACCCCTTGATTCTCCAGCAATTTCGTCAGCGCGTAATTCTCCGCCGAATGAAAATCCCAAACCGTCGAATCCAAATCAAACAATAATGTTTTGTAGATCATCTACCTAACCCCTTTACATTGTTACCTTATTCTTTGTTCAAACTGATATTCCGTTTGCAATGTTTTTAAAAAGCCTTCTAGTCCTTTTACAAGGGTGCGATTTGTCTCGAGTGGTTTCTTTTTCCAGAGAGTGATTTCTTCCTTTGCTCGTTCCACTAAAGCATTGAATTCTTTCTTGAAAGAATGACGTCTCCAGAAAAAGACAGCTCCTAGAACGATAAAAGGAACACTCCACGTCCAGAAATAGTGGCTCGTGACGGTCACCACGAATTCGAACGTTTCCCAAGCACCAACCTCAAAAACAGTTGCAAATGCACCCCCTATAATCGAAAAAGCGTGCGCATTTTGTAAATAGACACCTGCAAAACAAAGAGCGAGCACTGGCAATAGCACGCGCAATAGTTGATGATTTTTCGGCAAAGGTGCCGCATCTTCTCTTTCTAAAATCACCTTCTCCAATAATTCTCGGAGTTGATTGGCTGTTTCTTGTGTGACTTTCTTCTTCATTCTTACTCCTTCTGTTTTTAAATCTCTTTATTTTATAACCCGTAAGTTCTATATTTTTTAACGAGTAGTTTCGCGCGTTTCACGTAGTCGTTCTCGTTTCCGCTAAGAGCGTCCAGTGCTTCTTGGGCAACCGGCAAGAGTGCGCGGATGTCTTTTTGGATGAAGAGTTGGTTGTGTGTATATAATGCCTTTGCATAAAAATATTCCGAACATCCACACGAGTACGAGCAGGAAGAACACGAGCATTTCTTTGTTGCTCAGCCGTTTTTTCACGCTCTTTCCTCCCTACACCCCATATTTTATTCGTAAGAACAGCACGTAATCGTACAGCGCTTTGATAGGCTCTGGAATCTTGTCCCAAGGAACTTCTTTATAGGCTGAGATATCTGTGCAAGCCGTTTTTAACAGTTGTCTGAAGTGTCGTCCACGAATAAAGTAAGAGACGGTCCAGCCTATCCAACAAATAAACAGAATGACGAACCATATCCAATTATTCTCCCACAAGAGTTTCAAAGCATGGTCTAATTGTTCTATCAAAACCAAAACGAAAACCATTCCAAACGCGAAAAGGGATAAAATCCAGAAAATGATTACGCCGAAAAAGCGAGAGTTTTCAACCCAATACTCCGTGCAGCCTTTTGGTAACGACGCTTTCTCCTCAGGATTTCCAGATGAATCCTCCGCAATCAGTTGGCGGAGTGTTAACAGTTCCTCTTGAGAGACTTCTGTCGGGAAGAATAACGCGAGTAACGCATTTTGTTTTTTAATCGGTGCCTCCACTGTGAAAGCTAGCTTTTCGGCATTCCATTGGGGTGGTATTTCCTGCGTATATAGTTGATCTTCTTGCGGATGACTTTCTTCAGAAATCGGCTCTGCCTCAACCTCCGGATCAGCCATTTGCAATAAGCGCTCTACTTCGTTTTTGTACAATCTGTTTCTAATCCAACGAAAGACAAAGAACAAGACGATGGCCGTTTCCCATATCGGTTGCAGAACTCTATTTCTTCCTGTTAAGAAAGTGGTGCCCATGGTGAACCACAAGTATACTCCAAGTGGAAACAACGTGACGATTAACACCGCAATCATGAGTATTTCTCCATCGGAAAGGATTCTTCTGGCGAGTTTCCTTCCAGGTGGTAAGGCTACAGGGGTCTTTTCTCTTTGTATCCGTTTGGCAAGCCTCGTTCGTAATTGAGTTATTTCTTCTTCACTCAGGCGTTTTTTCACGCTCTTTCCTCCCTACACCCCAACATTTTTTCGTAGTTTGCGATAATGAACTCCGCGTCTTCAATGTCGCTCGCCATATCTGTGCGGTTGGTTTCTTTTAATTTATCTTTAACACTTTCAATATAGTAAAAAGTTACCAAAGTTCTTTATTTAAAGTGGATCCGTAACATTTTGACGTTGTAGCTCCGAAGCGTATGTTATGTACTTTCCTCATTAAATAATTCTATCTTCTATTGGTAACGAGAATTGCTTATATTGTACCATAAACATACGGAAAATAAATATGACAAGATAGTTAAAAACCTTTGTAAATAAAGCTTAAATCAATCTTCGATAATTTAAATGTGTTAAAGATTCATCGATATGGTATGATTAAAAAAACAGGATTATCCTGAAGTTAAGAGGCGCGTTATGAAAGAAAATGAAGTTATTTTAAAAAGACAATCTACCCGAATATTTTTCAAAAATGGGGATACGGATTTTTTCTTTAATTGGTTGTTAGGTATAGGAGAAGTTTTTGGTTTTTCTCACGGAGAACTTTATTATCTTGCCCAAGAGTTGGGCAAATCACCAAAACCTGATAACTGGAAAAGTGTTTTTTTATCGCATGGAAACTATCTTGAACAAAAAGTAAGTCATTCGGGTTTAAGTGAGCAAACAAAGGCACAATATTATCTAGCACAGACCTATTCCCTTCGTTCAGCAATTCAGTTTATCAATCCTTTTTCTGACGAGTATTTGCCTACCGTTCATAAAATGGAGACGGCGTTTTCTAACGCCATTCAATCACTAGGAGCCCCAGTCGAAGAATTATCGATTCCTTACCAAGATTCCTATTTGCCGGGCTATTATCTTCACAGTGGTGATTATTGTCCAACCTTGATTATGATTGGTGGTGGAGATACCTATCGCGAAGATTTATTTTACTTTGCTGGCTATCCAGGCTGGATGAGAAGTTACAATGTTTTAATGGTTGATCTACCTGGTCAAGGGTCCAACCCTGGCAGAGGTTTAACTTTTGATGTAAATGCCTCTATTCCAATTTCACAGTGCATAGACTGGTTAGAAGGCAGAAATCCTCAGCTGAATCATCTAGCCATTTATGGAGTTAGCGGAGGGGGATATTTTACCGCACAAGCTGTCGCAAAAGATACAAGAATCCATGCATGGATTGCAAGCACTCCTATTTATGACGTTTCGGAAATCTTTAGAAAAGAATTTGGGGCAGGTCTAAAAACTCCAAGTTGGTTAATGAATATCCTTTTAAAGTTAGCTGGAAGTCTGAATGAGGCTGCGGATTTAAATCTTAAAAAATATGCTTGGCAATTTGGTACTTCTGATTTTAAGAGTGCTATTAATGAAGTGTTTAACCGTGCAAAGGTTGTGGACTATCAAAAAATTCAGTGTCCTTGCCTATTTATCATGGGAGAGGGTGAAGGCGCCGAATTACAACACCAAACCAGAGTGATTTTCGAAGCACTTAAGTCTAAAAATCCGCAAACTAAACTTCAAATTTTTGAAGCGGAAAGTGGTGCGGATGCTCATTGCCAAGTCAACAATTTGAGACTCGCTCATAATGTCGTTTTTGATTGGTTGGACACCTTATTTGAATGGGATCAGAAGGGGTAAATTAGATTTATAATCCTGATTATAGTCCTCCTAACAATAATGTTTGAGCAGCTGTAACATCCTTTTGATTGAGTAGTTACGCCATTGGATTCATCTGAGGTTAAGCAGATAAACAGAAAACTAAAATCTTTTGTTTATCTTTGCATACTTCCGTTCATCAAAATTACCTTTTATAGTTTCGTCGCAAAAAACGGCTTTCTTGTGGTGCTACATGCACTTACAAGAAAGCCGTTTTTATTTATCTCTCTATGTTTAGACCTCTATGATTCCTAATCCTAACTCTGGCGCTTGCATGTTCATTACCTTCAATCTGATGGTTTGTTGAAGGTATTTTTCAATTACATTCAAATACTCTTCGCCCAAGTATGTAAACAAACTCCCTTTACAAATCCATCCTATCAATGAATTTCATACCTTCATAAGCTGTTCTTTTCGTAGTTTGCGATAATAAACTCCGCGTCTTCGATGTCATCGTCCATATCTATGCGGTTAGTTTCTTTTAAAATCGCCATGCTCTTCTTGGCCAGCACGATGAGTCCACTGATTTCTTTTTCATAAAATTTTTGTTTTAGAAAAAGAAGTAGGCACCAGAGGAAGAAGAGTGGAACGGCAAAAAACAAAACTAAGAGCGATATGGAAACAAATCCCGGCTCCTGTGCCACACGAGCGACGAGGGCCATTGTTGGGGCTTTGAAGATTTCGGTCTTGATAAAGAAATAGCCTAGAAACCCCGTAATAAATCCAATCGTAGCCAGTTTTTGTTCTGCACGCTTTGGTTTCGCCTGTTTGAGGCCCGCTTCTTGCGTCAATGTGTCGGTCAAATAACGAAACTGCGCTAATTGTTCATTCGTAATTCGATTATGAAACGAAAATTTCATACTATTCTCCTCCTAAAATCCAAATCGGTCCTTATAATCCTCAATCAGAAATTCTGCGTCTTCGATATCCTCTTCTAAGTCGTCGCGTCCAGCTACTTTGAGCGATGCAATCGCACGTTCCGCAAAGGGTATCAGTTCGCCAAGTTTACGTGTCAGTACTTTTTTAGACCAGATTCGGTACAGAAGAAAAAAGAATACCAAAAATAAGGATAAAGAAATAAATGGGAAGATTAGAAAAACCACACTATTTTCTTGGGCGAACTTACCAAGAAAATACTTAACGGGTAGCCCAAAAATCCCTGTACGCATCACTAGGATGAATAAAAACATGCCCGCAATCATTTTGATGAATGCTATTTTGTCGACTAGTCCCGGTAGTTCATCATCCATTCCCGCCTCTTTCATTAAGTAGCTTGTCAACTCACGGAAGTTCACTAACATTTTTCTCGTCGCAACGTCTTTAAATAGAAATTTAAACATACTATTCTCCTCCTAGAGCGATTCCTTTTTGTGCCAAATTCTCCACACATTCTTTGTAATACGCATCATCATGCTCTTTGTATAACGGACTCTTCCACTCACACGTCACAACTTCGGTATACGGCGGACACACTTTTCCCCGGTACGACGCCTCTTTCCATAGAGGGGTCACATTATACCCACGGCGCTCCATTTCATCCATAATCAACGTATGGTACTGATAAAGCACATACGGGCTATAAGTAAACACATAGTCCACCGTTGCGTGCTTCTTGCCCCATCCATTTCCTCTAAGGGCACAACATTCACGGTGTTGCCCCAAGAGTTGCGGACGCGGAAGCTTTCCAATCAAGTCTTCATGCCATAATCTCATCCATCTTCCTCCTAAAATCCAAATCGGTCCTTATAGTCCGCCATCAGGACTTCTACATCTTCGATATCCTCTGCCAGTTCCGTGCGCCCCTCTTCCTTCAAGCGAGCGACCACCTGCTCAGCAAAAGTCACTAAGTTTTTTAATTCTCGTTTTAAATCCTTTTGAATCCATAATTGATCTAAAAATAAGACCAAGAATACACAGAGCCCCATAAAGAGAGCGGGAATCCCGATAGAAAACCATCCAAACTGTTCCAACAATGTCTGAAACGGAACCCAAGTAAACGAACTCCGATAGAAAATGATGGCAAGTGCCAGCACGACAACCGTTGGCACAACAGGATTTCGTTCCACTTTAGCCGGAACCTCCTCTGTCAACCCTGCCTTTTCAGCTAAAAACTCAACGATTTCACGAAAACGACTGACCGCCTTCTTCGACAGAAAACTTCTAAACAACTGATTCACTGCCTTCCCCTTCCTGGAACATGCCTTTTTACTTTATTTCCCAATTATACCATCTCCGCCCCCACTTCGCCTACACCCCCATGAATTTATCGGATGATTAAGAAAAACACCCTTCCGCAGCAAACTTTCCAGCACCCATCTCCCTCTAAAACCACCACACCGCATTGTTTCCCTTCCCAAGACCGGAAGGCAAGCTCTGCCATGCCTGTCCCCTTCACAAACTCAGAGAAGTAACCCGCCTGGCTCATCCTAGCCCCGCACCCCATCGAAACGCACTCTCCCGCCTCATCAAAGGCAAAATAAAATCTATTGATTCAAAGCCGTATCGTTAGCTTAAAAAAGCCCTCGGGGACTCTATAGTGAGAATAGTAAAGAGAACGCAACCGATGTGAATTAGAGGGAGTTATGAGATGCTCCTTATGGAAAATACTTTATACAGGTAGACGCAGTAGCTGATTGAATTAAGCTTCATCACTCGTGATTTGCTTAATACTAATCAGCTTTGCGGGGGTAAGACTACGAAAAAAACTGGACTCACACTGTGAGTCCAGTTTTAATTTCTGTCTTACTCCCTCTTTGAGGCTTGGTAGGATTGAGACCTTGGCTCAATCCGATGCCTTTACTATCATCACTATGAAGATGTCCCCCGAGGGCGATTTAAGACAACGTCTTAACCTTCATTTTCATTGAATCAATAGATTTTATTATAATTCTCTTCGTCCTTCGATGGCGCGGAAGAGAGTCATTTCGTCTGCGTATTCGATGTCGCTGCCGACCGCTAGTCCATGAGCCAGACGCGTTACTTTGATGCCCGCTGGCTTGATAAGACGGGACAAGTACATGGCAGTCGCTTCACCTTCCGCTGTCGCGTTGGTGGCGATTATAACCTCTTGGATTTCCGGGTCCTGCAACCTCGTAATCAGTGACGTAATATTAATATCATCCGGCCCCGTCCCTTCCATCGGAGACAATACCCCGTGAAGCACATGATAGAGCCCTTTATATTCCTTCATCCGCTCCATACTCATCACATCTCGGGCATCTTCCACCACGAGAATTTTCGTACGGTCGCGCGTTGTATCCGCACAAATCTCGCACGGATCCTCTTGCGTCACATTGCCACAAACCGAACACATTCGTAAGTCACGCTTGCAGCTAATGAGAGAATTTGCAAAGTTTAAGACGTCTTCTTCACGCATATCCATGCAGAAGAAGGCAAGTCGTGCAGCCGTCTTCGCACCAATCCCCGGTAGCTTCATAAAGCTATCCATCAATCGTGCAATCGGTTCTGGATAATGCATGCTCCAACCTCCATTGATTAAAATCCTGGGATGTTTAATCCTTTAGTGAATTGACCCATTGTTTGGTCGTTGGCTTTTTCTGCTTGCGTTAACGCATCGTTTGTCGCCATTAACACTAAGTCTTGTAATAATTCTACATCCTCTGGATCAACTGCTTCTGGTTTGATTTCCACGTTTAAGACTTGGCGTTTTCCGTTTACCGTTACTTTTACCAAATCACTTTGAGAAGTTCCAGTGTATTCTGTTTGGTTTAACTCTTCTTGAGCTTGTGCCATTTGTTTTTGCAATTTTTGCATTTGTTTCATCATGCCTTGCATATTTCCCATTCCACGCATGGTTGTACCTCCGTTAATTCGTATTTTTTCTATTCTTCAATTTGAACGAACTCTTCCCCGAAAAGCTCAATCGTATCTTGTACTTTTTGTTTAAATTCTTGTTCTTCCTCAGAAATCGACTCTTCCACAACAGGTGCCTCTGTCACATGAGAGACCGCTTCGCCTTCTTTATTCTTCTTGCGCTCGAGAACGAAATCAGAACGAATTTGTTGCCACTGTTCGCTCGTGACTCCAACAAAGGTTCCGCTGTAGCCTCCGAGGCGTTCGAGATGTCCTTGAACTTCTTCATGGAATCCTACAGTCGTCTCGGCCAGTCCGCAAATATGTTCATACATAAATTGCATCACAAACCCATTTGGCCCTGCAGCAACCGGTTGTGCTTGATTCATCAGTGCTCGTTGTTGCGGAGTTAGGCAGCTGAGCAAGTCGCCCCATAAGTCGCGCACTTTTTCGATGTCTTCTTTAGTCGCTTCCATCAAAATTTTGTTCACGGCCGACACATTCGGCTTGAAGCTTGCTTTTGGTGCTTTCGTGGCTGGTTTTGGCGGAGCCGGTTGCGAAGAAGGAATGCTTCCTCCGTTCATCAACGCAGACATTTGTTGACGTAACTGCGCGAGTTGTTGTTGTAATTGCTCCACTTCCTCGCTACTTGGCGCTTCTATTGCTCTAGGAGTAGCACTTGTTTGTGGTTGTGCCATTTTAATCGTTAAGACTTCGAGTGAAATCGTTGGTTTTGTGGTGAAGCGCATTTCTTGTTGTGTTTGATTTAAAGCTTCCACAAAGCGGTATAAGAAGCTTGCATCCACTTCGTCTTTAAACTGCAAGAAGCGTTCGCTACGACCGACTGCCTCGCCACTTTGTTTGGCTACGAGGAGGTCTCTAGCAAATTCCAGCCATTCTTCCACCAATCGGCTTGCTTCTTTCCCCATTTTAAAGAGCTGTTGTAAGCTTTCCAACGCTTCTTCTGCCTTTTGCGCTTGTAAGTCCGCTACAAAATCAATCATCAAGTCATCGGTCAGGCTTCCTGACACTTGAATCGCTTCTTCAAACGTGACTTTCCCATCCCCAAACGAAATCATTTGGTCGAGTAAACTGAGGGCGTCCCGCATTCCCCCGTTAGCACATCTAGCCACTACACTGAGGGCATCCGCTTCGTACTCTATGCCTTCTTGGTCTAGGATATACGCCAAGCGGTCGATAATTTCTTGGGACGTAATGCGTCTAAAGTCAAACCGTTGCGTCCGAGAAATAATCGTCGCTGGAATTTTATGCGGTTCTGTCGTTGCGAGAATGAAGATGACCTTTTGAGGCGGTTCTTCTAAAGTTTTTAAGAGTGCGTTAAACGCTCCTGTTGAGAGCATATGCACTTCGTCGATAATATAAATTTTATATTCGGCTTGCGTTGGTGCATAACGCGCCTTGTCACGAATATCACGGATTTCTTCAACCCCATTGTTGCTGGCCGCATCGATTTCGATCACGTCGCCAATCGTTCCGTTTGTGATCCCTTTACAGATTTCACATTCGTTACAAGGTTCGCCGTTTTTTTGGTTTGGACAGTTAATGGCCTTTGCAAAGACCTTCGCGGCACTCGTTTTTCCTGTCCCACGAGGCCCCGTAAATAAGTAAGCATGACTCGTTTTTTGATTACTAATCGCGTTTTTTAACGTATGCGTCACCGCACTCTGTCCGACCATATCATCGAACGTTTGTGGACGCCATTTTCGATATAATGCTTGATAAGCCATATTACTTCCCTGCCTTTTTAAAAATTTACAGTTCTATTCTAGTATAGATTCTTCAAAAATTCTACTGTTCGACGCGTTTCATCGGCGCCTGTGACGTCTGAATAAAGCGATTTTCTGTCCCTTTTGGAACAATGAGGGATAGACGGTGTTTTGCCCTTGTACAAGTCGTATACAGCATCATTTGTTCTTTCGCGGTATGATACGCTTCATCGGTCGCATTCCAAATGATGACCTCGTCAAACTCCATCCCTTTCGCCACTTGAATCGTCGTTAATACAAAGCGACTACCAAGAGACTCACTGCTATCTTCTAGAAGCGCAATGTCTTCCACGTTTAGCAGTTGATGTAAGGCTTTTGCTTCTTCCATCGTGCGACATAAAATCGCTGTTGTGTGATACACTTGCGGACTTTCTTCCAATAAGCCTTTCAAACGTGTCAGCTGCATGCCATCTGCATCGCTATACAGCGTTACTTCGCTTCCCGTACGTGGGAATACATTTTTATCGAGTGGCCATTGCAAGATTCCATTGGCAAACCGTGTAATTTGTGCGGTACAACGATAGCTGATTTCAAGCGAGCGATTCGTCAAGGTCCGGTTTGGAAAGACAAGCTCGACCAGTTCTGGATGTCGCGTTCCCAATGTGAAAATCGTAGAAGACGTCGTAAACGACTGGTAAGTGTCTCCAACGACCGTGAATTTCGCACGGAAATAAAAGTTCGATAAGGTGCCTAGCCATAACAAGGACACGTCTTGCACTTCATCGATAAAGAGATGGCTATACCCTACATAATCGCGAACCGGAGTGACTCTTGTTGCCACATATTGCAAGAGGCGAATCCCTTCAGCCGTCACTTGGAGGCGAGCCCCTTCGATTTTCTTCAACGGAATTGGCGCATTGTCCATCTTCTCTAGTTCTTGTCGGCGCGCTTTCGCTTGCGGCATCCATTGTTGAACCAAGTAGGCGATGTCCACGAATGCGAACATTTCTACTTGTTGCGTCACTTCAAGCACTTCTTTTTCGAAGACTTTTTGTCCAAGTACTTGGAAATACTCTGCCTCACTCTTCGTCTCAACATCCTTCATCAAGACTTCGATTTGCATCGCATTCATAGACTCGTAGACGGCTTTAGCCTTCTCGGACATAAAGAATTTATTGAGACGGCGTTTTAAAGTACGCTCTAAGACGGTTTGCATTTGCGTTAATTGCTGATGCAATGGTAAGGTCACATTCACATTTTCAGTGAGTTTTTCGTAGTCTTTCATCGTGAAGACCGCTTGCCCTTTAATCCCGATTGCTCGATACGGTAAGTCTTTCGCCGTTAGCCCTTGGAGATTGCGATGAACGAGTGCAATCCACTCACTATCCGTTAAGTACACTTTACGCGTTGGTACTTGGCTTAAAGTCGTTGTTTTATGCAAGTACATCTTGCGGTATAACTCAATCGTATGTTGCGCAAGCGTTTGTTGGTATAATTCGCTTCCCGTTAAACTTGGGATCACATGCGATACGTATTTTGCAAAGAGTTGGTTGCGTGATAGGAGCAACATATCGCTCATCCGCTTGTCTTTGGCTTGATACATCAAATACGCAATGCGTTGTAGTAAGATCGTCGTTTTCCCACTTCCGGCACATCCATTCACGATGAGCCAGTCTTTCGGGTTCAGACGGATAATTTCATTTTGTTCTTTTTGAATCGTTGCGGTGATTCCTTCTAAATGCCCATCCTTATTCGTCGGTGCACTTAAGGCCTCCATTAAGAGCGATTCTTCATTTTCAATATCATAAACAGACTGTAAGGTTCCTTTTTTGATGACGATGTCGCGTTTTAGGAAGGCTTGTGCTTTTTGCGCCCCGTTTGGAGTCTCGTAATGGAGCTCTCCTAAGGTTCCTTCATAAAACAAACTTGCAATGGGTGCTCTCCAGTCATACACTTGCACTTGATCTTCTTCATCAAAGAAGGTCGCTGGTCCAATGTACATTTTTTCTACTTTTTCGTCTTTTCCAAATTGAACGTCAATTCTTCCAAAGTACGGAGATTCTTTTTGTCTTTCTAATTGCTGGATTCCATACTGAATTGTATCTTGTCTAGTGATATCCAGATCGCGTTCTTGCAGACGTTTTTCTTCGAATGCAATTTTGTCTTCCATTAGCTTTTTCACATCTTCTAGATGTTTAGCTTCTTCTTGGAAATTCTGGTTCTTCATGCGACTCACTCTCCCTCCACTGGATATTCTTTCTCATAAAAACAGGCTGAACCTCTGGTCCAGCCTGAATCTTCTTCTATGTACATACAGCACATAGCGAACATTACTTATAGCTGCTTCCTTCCGGACCTGACTCGATTCATAAGTTCGCTATTGCCATATGGCCTAACGGCACGTATTATTATACAAAACTTCTTTTTGAAAAGCAAGCAGATAACGCTTGAGAAAGAAATTATTGGAAATGACAAAATAAAGGGCGCAAATGAAACTATTCCATCGGTTTTTGCGGTTAAACGATGAGAGTATTCCATACATAGTTTTCTCTTCTTAAAAGCACTCCCTTCGGGGGTTGATTTCTTCGAATGCTTGCGGATTATTTTATAATCGCTGTTACGGGGCACCGGTGTAAGTCGTGGTCTTACACCTTCGAAGCTTCAAACGCGGAGTAAGGAACGAGTTCCTACTCCGCGTAATTCACATTCGATGCACTTCCCCGTTACTGCGATTATAAAATCCGCAAGCTTCTCCGAAATCAGCATGAAGAAATAAATAGTGTGCTCCCTAGCGCAAACGATGGATTTTTTTCGCTCCTCAATTTTCATTTCTTTTTCAAGTGAATCTGCTTGGATTTCTAGAATAAAACCGTGCCAAAGGATGGCAAAAGAGACACTAAAAAAGATAGTCTCTCCAGAAGGAAAAACTATCTAAAAATGTTTGCTTGTGCTTACTGATGGTTTGCTTTTTTGTCTTCGTCTCTTTCATCGAAAAATAACATCAATGGGAGTAGCGTCCACAACAGATTTCCATCGAATACACTTAGCCAGGATTCGCCTGTATATAATTTCAGCCCTATTCGAAGGATTAAGGCCAGGACATTGACCACGATGGCTAGCGTAAATAATTGTTTGGCTAATTGAGAACTTTCTTTTTGTTTTGGTTTTTCCATGTTGAACTCTCCTTACTTGCTTTTCGTTATCTTTATTAAAGCATTTTAAGGAGCCTTGCAACAGGCACTTTTGTCATGGATTGCCATTACTAAAGTCATGGGCTATTAAAAGTTCTTCCTAACTTTCATTGTTTTTTTCGAAATCAACGTGAAGAGAGTATATGTCTACTCCCTACAATGTCTATTAATATTTCTATACAATCTGCTCTACTTTTTTGGCACAATTCTTTGTTCCCAATATTCCTTCACATCGATTTCACCCCAGTTTGTAGAAGAAAAGCGACTCGGATAAATCGTAGTCCAGTCTGATAATATTTTTTCTCTTAAAACTCTATCAAATTCACTCTGAACCTCGTCCAATGAAGTCCCATTTTGTTTTAGATAGTCCTCTATTTTTTCTTTCGCATAAATGTCAGTCTTGCCATCAAAATACCACATATTTTTTTCTAACGTTTTATTATCTGGAAAATATTGGTAGTTCATATTAATGGTTGAATCAGCATCGGCTAGTTTTCGTTGTATTCTAATTTTAAAATACGGCACTTTAGAATCTAAAAATTGGAAATGATAGGACATGATAGTGATATTGCTTGGTAATTGATTTTCTTGATACTCCACTCGATGTTGATAAAAATCTTCTGAATTATTATCATAGAATTTTATATCTTTGATTTTGCTAAAAGCTCTTTTCCTAAATAATTGCTCAACCGAACGATAGTCATCCTCTTCATAATAAATTTCATCAAAGATATTATGAATTCGTTGATTCTTATAGTTTAGAAAACCTACTAGCAGAAGGAAAAGTATCCCCGCTATAACTGTTAATCTCACTATTCCTTTTTTCATTGGAACTGCCTTTCTTCTAAATTTCAATGCCAATTTTACCATATTCCAACTAGAGTACTTGTTTCTTATCAAAAAAATAATCATTTCCTAATAGAATTCTAGAGTATACGTCTCACAAAGTTCCGAAGAAAACAACCATATAAAAAACAGCAAACCAAATTGATTTGCTGTTTGTAAATGGCAATGAATTTATGCTTTGGATGGTTTAGATAAGAAGAATAGGTAAAGTCCAAAGGCTAATTTAATAATGGCATCGATATAGGCGATGGTCACGAGGGATGTTTGCGGAGAAAGGTATCCGACCGCTGCATTGATCACGCATGCCAATCCTAGGAAGATCATTGATTTTCCATGGACGAAGTAGTATGGGAAGAAATGGATCCCTGTTGCAAGAAGTGCACCTAACCAGATGAGTCTCCAGTTTTCTGATTCGAAGAATGGTCCTCCTAAGAGTACAAGTAAAATGAATAAAAGAATCACTGAGTATAACGATACTTTTCGTTGGAAAGGCGTTGAAGGTCCGTCCGAAAACTTATGAAGGACTTTTTTATTCAGATTGATGGAAAAAAACTCACCACATAGCCGATGCTGAAGACCTGCATATTAATGATTTGTTCTCCACCTACAACCGTCGCGAGTGCAATCACGAATGCGACCGCAATAAGCCATAAGCCACACGCTTTTTTGTAGTTGAATTCTAATGTTTCTCCTTTGTTATAACCTAAAAATGACATCCATATTCCTCCAGTTCACTTTGAAACTTTTAACAACATTTTCTATTCTACTCCTGTGAAAATGAGAATTCAAACGTCGCACTTTATTGTTTTAAATCACTAAATTCATGCTCTGTTGATTTTGAGGGAACTGCGGAAAATTAAAAAACAGCACAACCTCATAAGTAAAGCTGTGCCTGGTTTTAGAAATTAAAATAATGCAGTTAAAGCAGATGCTAGACCGAAGAAGATTCCTGGTGCGTTTGCAGCTGCTAACGGAATATCACGGTTGGGTTTGAAGAGTCCATAGTACACCCATAATGAGCAGTTCAATGCGGCAACGAGTGGTTGAATGAAGTCCCCTTTATTCCCAGCTAAGTTGTTCATAATTTGAGGGATATACGCAACATACATCGCAACGGACATACAAGTCGCAATCCAACCTAATACTTGCGTTTGTTTTTCTGATAATTTCATACAATCTGCTCCTTTCATAAATTATGTAAAATAATATATAAAATGAAAACAATTTTCAAGCATATTCAATCGGTTACAACTTTAAGTTTTTATTAAGAGAAAACAAGCACAGCTCCTACTCGGATTGCTGTGCTTGTTTGGCTTCTTGTTTTCGTTTTTTATTGCGTTCACGAAGACCTTTGAAGAATTGCTGCAAAATTTCCTTACATTCATCTTCCAAAATGCCTTGTTCCACTTCGACTTGATGATTAAACCGACTGTCTTGAAGCAGGTTCATAAAGGTACCGGCTGTCCCCGCTTTTGGATCGAAGGCTCCAAATACCACTTTCTTCATCCGCGCGAGAATCATCGCTCCGCTACACATTGGGCAAGGTTCCAAGGTGACGAAGAGTTCGCAGTCTTCGAGTCGCCAGCTTCCAAGGTGCTGGTTGGCTTGGCGAATCGCTTTAATTTCAGCGTGTAGCGTGGCGTCTTGTTCCTTTTCGCGTAAGTTATGGCCACGCCCAATGATTTCACCATTCAAGACTACGACAGCTCCGATTGGTACTTCCGCTTGGTCATAGGCTTTCTGGGCTTCTTTCAACGCTTCCCTCATAAAGAATTCTTTTTCCTGAAGTTCCATGTTCTTACTGATAGACGCGCTTCGTCACGACTAGACTATGCGGTCTCTCAAACTCCTTATCTAAGTAGTCTTGGTACGTCCCTGGGGAAATAAATCCACGGACGCTTAAAATATCGGTTCCTGCTGCTCCGACAATCGTATCGGCTAGCAGTACGCAGTTAGTACTCATGACAAAATACGTCTTGAATTTTGAAGAGGTAAATTTATACAAGCGGCCATCTGCTTCTTGTTTTAGCTTGTAGGCATACATCGGTTCTTCTTTGTCGATTCCAGGACGCTTAGGTTTCACGGTTTTTGGTGGATCCCAAGGCACTGTCAGCGACATCAGTTTGGCGATTTCCTTATCGACAGCTGCGAGTTGTTCCGGAGACAAGGCGAGACCATATCCCAGTAAGGTCTTATGGTTTTCGCGTTTACAAAATTCAATGTATTTTTCACGGTCGGCACTAAAAAGAACCCCATCCCCCATCGCTCCAAAGAGGCGTTCTGAATTCGTATCGTAGTTCCCAAATGAAATAATGCGTCCCTTATAACAAATATCGACATGCCCCATCGCACCGAACCCATCTTTTGTGACGTGAATAAACATTTCTAAGTTTGGTTCGGCATTTTCTTTGGAACGATCGTAAATTTCAGAAGCCGTTTCGCCTTCGCCAAGTTCCAACGCATCATTGATTTTCTGCAAGGTTACTCGTGGAATAATCGCAGCTAACACAAGCGGTAATCCTTGGCGAAAATGCCTGCGCAAAACTTTCTTTCCAACTTCGGCCTCGAAGAACCATCCGTCACGAATGTTACTAGTCCCAAGCCCGATGAAATAAAGCGCAAGGAAGAACATTTGTAAGTTGCCGTCGCCCCCAAGAGCCAGTAAAGTCGCTACCCCGACAACTGAGAGCCAAATGGTATCAATGAGCAAGCGCAGTCGCGGACGGATACCGTCTTTGACATAAATATAGTACGTTACGCCACTAGTGGCCGCTTTCATCACTTCGTTAAGCCCCATCAAGATACTGACAATCGCAATCGGAAGCGAGATAAAAAATTGATTTCCTGCTAAAAATCCGTAAAGGAAAAATTTAGCAACATTCAGCCATAATGGATCTTTTGCCGCCGCCTTACTAAACCAACGGAACAAGAAATTCCATAGTTCACGAGCCCATAAGAATGTTAAAAACAGACGTAACATCAATTCTGGGAAGCTTGGTCCGTAGATTAGGAGCAACACCCCAGCAATAAGGAATGCAATCCCTTCAATTAGGAGCTTTTTCCCTGTAATCCCTAGTTCACTAATTTTCTTCATCAATTATACCTCCTACAGCTACCACTGAAGCAGCTTGTTCATGTTTCTCCACCCATTCTTTCACGAAACGGTAAATCACGGCAAAAATTGGTATGAAGAAAATCATTCCTACTAAACCAAAGAGATTTCCACCGATTAACGCAGCAGCAAGGGTTAGAATCGTTGGCAAACCAACGGAACTGCCGACAACCTTCGGATAGACGACATTTCCTTCCACTATTTGAACGATCATAAAGACGACAAGTGAAATGAGTGCTTGAATTGGGCTTTCTGTAAAGGTGAAAAGCATTCCAATTCCGCACGCCATAAACGGCCCGATATACGGAATGAATGAGAGTACTCCGGACAGCACCCCAACAAGTCCTGCATATGGCAACCCTACAAGAGAGTATCCAGCAAAAATCATAACCCCAACGATTCCCGCCTCGATGATTTGACTCATCAAGAAACGGTCATACGTATCCACGATGACTTCCCCAACATAAGTAATGTGCTCGATTTTATCTTTTGGCAAGACCACATTAAGAATGCGAAGCGTTAAACGTGCGAGCATTTCCTTACTTGCGAGAATATTAATCATGAAGAAAATCCCCATAATTACAGAGAACACATTTGAGAAGAGCCCTGAAATATTCGTTGTAAATCCGCCAAGGAATGTAATGACAGACGATACGATATTGCTTTGACTTAGTGAGTCGGTAATCTGACTCACTTCACTGGATTGCATTAATTTTGAATGTTGTACAAAATCCGCAACCACGAATAGTAAGTGATTTACACTATCGCCCAGTTGTGACACGGTTTTAGCAATCATCGGCGCAATAATCCAAATCAACAGCGAAATAATCAGAAGCAGAATCACAATAATGCTCAGGATTGCGACACTTCTACGCAGCTTTTGCGGGAAGTTTATCTTCTCCAACACTTGTTCAATTCGCTTCATTGGCACGTTTAAAACAAATGCCAAAATCATCCCTAAAATAAGCGGGAACATCATCCCAATAAATTCGGAAATCCATGTGAGGATGGCGCTAAAATTCAAGACGACAAGTAACGAAACAGCCGCCAGAGCAATCATCACTGCCCAATCTTTTCTAATCTTATCCATACTATAATTCCTTTTTTAATTGTTCTAAGAGCGCATTGCATCCCAATGTCACATCACGGTACGTCGCATCAAAGTCTCCTGTATACCACGGATCGGCAATATCGCGCGGCACTCCTGCCACTTCTAACAAGCGAGCCACCGTCGCATCCGATTTTCCATCGACAAAAGCGTGAATATTACGCACATTCGACGCATCCATTCCAAGAATGTAGTCTGCGTCCAGGTCCGTCGCATCCAACGTCCGTGACACAAGCCCTTTTGCGGAAATGCCGTGCTCCTCGAGTTTCTTCCGAGTGCCGTGATGCACCGGATTCCCATGCTCCCACGTACTTGTCGCAGCGGAATCAATCGTAATTTTATCTTCCAATCCTTCTTCATGAACCATTTTTCTAAATACAGCTTCTGCCATCGGAGAACGACAAATGTTGCCCAGGCAGACGAACACAACCTTCATGACCGTCCCTCGCTTTCCATTCTTTCCCTTCACTATAACATACGAGCCACCCCCTTCGCAAAAAAATGTCTGTGTGGTGTTATAGCTTACTCGAACGAACTAAATTTTCTAAAATATCCCCTGTAGAAAACAAAGACAAGATTCCTTCAAATCCTTGCGGATTTTTTTATAATCGCTGTAATGGGGCACCGGCTTGAGCCTACGTCTCAAGCACTTTCGAGATTCAAACGGACTCTAAAAGAGTCCGGAATTCACTTCGAATGCTATCCCACATCACTTCGATTATAAAATCCGCATGATTTTCCGTAATCTTGTCTGTAATCTTTACTAAATTTCTGCCTTAGTTTTTCGTTCGAGCTAGCTTCTACACTTTTTGAAGGCTTGCTCGTCTGTTACACTGCGAGAAACATATGAACGCATGTCACGTCCCTTCATCACCGCACCCCTGCAGCGACGATTTTTCCTGCACCCAACTCTTATTTCTCTTCTCCCTTTCTTTCGAATGAAGGCAAGATCCACATTAGTTATCTACCTAATTGTTCTTTCATTTTATCTAGAAATTGATTTAATTCCTTCTGAACTTTCTGTAATAACTCTTTTTCTTGAGAGTCAGTTAATTTAACTTCTTTCCTCGTATTGTCTTCTCCAATCGTATGGTAGCTTGAATAAATGATATTCCATTCTTTATCTAAAAAGAAAGTCCCGTTTATTTTCTTTCCATCATCCACCGTTGAAAAAAGAACAAGTATTTCGCTATCATCAGGACTTGGAACTCGTACTTTTAAATTCAATTCTCCATCCATTTCAAGCATATCGATACCACCTAAACGTCTAATAACTGAGTCTGATGGGATTCCATATCCTGCTTCTCTAATCTTGTCCGCATTACGATTTCTTAGCACGTGGGCAATCAATTCAATTTTATTATTAGATGAAAAGTCCGGAACTACTTCATCCTCATGAAATAACCAATAGCCAAAACCTATCACTGCGATTATTAGCAGTATCACTCCTGCTTTCTTTTTAGAAATCGACATTCTATTAGCACCCCTACTCACTTTTTAACAAATCATTTCTTTGATTAAGCCAATTATACTGCACGGTATCCATCTGCAGCAGGAATCTTATGATAATCTTTCCATATCATTTTTCTCTCCCTTTCTTTCGAATAAAGGCAAAATCCATTTGAAATAAGGCACAAACACAGGGATAAAAAATAAACGGAATACCCTTCGGATTCTATAGCGGCAATAATAGCGATTGTAATCGATGTGAATTACTGACTCTGGAAATTTATTTCCTAGAGTCAGTTTGAAGCTCGATAGGGAGCGAGACCCTAGGCTCGCCCCGGTACAGCTATTATCGCAGCTATGAAGATATCCGAAGCGGTATGAAGTTTATTTTTTAGCCCCTTGGGCTATATTCTCTCTTCTTTTCAAATGGATTTTGCATCCTTCGAAAACAAAAAATGGTGGACAGCCGTCCACCATTTTTTCTATTCTACTGTAACCGATTTGGCTAAGTTACGCGGTTTATCCACGTCTAAGCCTTTACCTAGAGAAGTGTAGTACGCGATTAATTGCGTTACCACTACAGATACGATTGGTGCAAGTAAGATTGGCACCGCTGGAACGATGATATCGTCGCCTTCTTGTTCAACGCCTTCCATCGCGATTGTTGTTACGACAGCGCCACGAGCTTTCACCTCTTGGATATTTCCGCGAGTGTGGCTTGCTACTACTGGTTCGCTTAATAATGCGATAACTGGAGTGCCTTCTTCGATAAGGGCGATTGTTCCGTGTTTTAATTCCCCTGCGGCAAAGCTTTCAGTTTGCACGTATGAGATTTCTTTTAATTTCAACGCTGCTTCCATCGCTACATAGTAGTCTAAGTGACGACCGATGTAGAAAGCATTGCGAGTTTCTAATAAGCGCTCTTTGACTAAGTCTTGAACGGCTTGTTTGTCTGATAATACGCTCTCGATTGAAGCCGCAACGACACCTAAGTCGTGTTTCATGTCGAATGGAGCTTCTAAGCCTTTAGAAGCTCGTAATGCGTCTGCTAAAACGGCCATTACTGCGATTTGTGCAGTGTAAGCTTTTGTTGAAGCTACGGCGATTTCAGGACCTGCGTGTAATAGTAAAGTATAGCTTGCTTCACGAGAAAGAGTTGACCCTTTCACGTTTGTGATTGTTAATGATGGGAAGTTTTGCTCGTTTACTTTTACCAATGCTTGACGGCTGTCCGCTGTTTCTCCACTTTGTGATAAGAAAATGAAGAATGGTTTTTGTGATAATAATGGTTGGTGGTATGCAAATTCGCTTGCTAAGTGAACTTCTACTGGGATTCCAGCAAGTTGTTCTAACAACGCTTTACCTACCCATCCTGCGTGGTAGCTTGTTCCGCAGGCAATCACGTAAATGCGGTCGCTTGCTAAAATGCTGTCTTGGATTTCTTTATCGACTTGTAATTGACCATTTTCGTCTTGATAGTTTTGGATGATTTTACGTAATACAACTGGTTGTTCATCCATTTCTTTCAACATGTAGTGAGGGTAAGCCCCTTTTTCTAAATCGTCTGCATCTAATTCTGCAACGAATGGTGCACGTTCTACTGGTTCACCGTCGATTGTTTCGATTTCTACAGATGTGTCTGTTAAAGTGATTAACTCTTCGTCTTTGATTTCGATGTAACGGTCTGTTTCAGCGATTGTTGCCATTGCGTCTGAACAGATGACGTTGAAGCCTTCGCCAACCCCTACTAATAATGGGCTCTTATGTTTTGCTGCATAAAGAACGCCTGGTTTTTCGCTATCTAATAAACCAAAAGCGAATGAGCCGCGGATTTCTTTCAACGCACGACGGAACGCTTCTTTCCCTGATAAGTTTTCTTTATTTGCAAAGTATTCTACTAAGTTTACGGCAACTTCTGTATCTGTTTGAGATTTGAAATCAACGTCACTTAAGAATTCTTTTTTCAATTCGTCATAGTTTTCAATTACGCCGTTGTGCACTAATGTGAAACGACCTGATTGTGATTGGTGAGGGTGAGCGTTGTTTTCTGTCGCTGGTCCGTGTGTTGCCCAACGAGTATGCCCAATCCCTGCAAATGCTGGAATTTCTTCATCCACTGCATCACGAAGATTTTGAATACGTCCAACACGTTTTACTAATTGTGTTGAGCCATCTTCGTCCATAATAAATAATCCTGCTGAGTCATATCCACGATACTCAAGCTTTTCTAATCCGTTTAATACTACTGTTTGGATTTTTCCATGTCCAATACATCCTACGATTCCACACATAATGTTTAACTCCTTTAATAAGAGGTCCCTCTCGGCGCCTCCTACTTCTGTAATTTTTGATTATGTTTCTGGTGCGTGCTATCAATTTTGTCATTTCCTTACAAAATGGTTTGTATGTAGCTGTAGACTGCACTGCCTTGAGTCATCCGCCGAGTATTTCGATAAACTCATTCCTCGTCACCCGTTTTTTAAAACAGGCCTGGCGCTATCCTTGTCGCTTCCTTCCAAAGCTTTTCATAAATTTTCAGAAACAAGTTCATCATAACCGATGACCCACTAAAAAAACAACTAATTTTCCTTTTTCCTAATATTTTAAAGACCAAACTTCAACAGCAAACCCACTAAAACCGCACCCTTATCGCATTTCTTGGCACTAGTCCTCTAAGTACCACTTCATCAACATTTCTTAACTCTTTCCTATTAAAGCTCCGTCTCTATTCCGAAACTTTTGTATTTTTAGTTCAGAAGCACACACCACCTTATTAGCCGTGAAACGCACAAACGATATCCTATCCCTCTCTCCTTCAAAAAGACTACCCCTTTGTCGTTAGTGGTGAAAAGCACACATAACATCCTTTCCCCTCCCTGACTCTCAAAGAGAATACCAGTTTGTCGTATGTGATGAAAAGCACACATGATGTTCATTTTCTTTCTAGCTCAACTATTCATTCAAAAAAGCTATTAACCAAGGTTTGGATTCTATAATAGCAATAATAGCGAGTGTACTCGAAACGAATTACTGCCTCTGGGAATTTTATTCCCTAGAGGCAGTTTGAGAGTCGAGAGGAACTGAGACCTTAGGCTCAGTCCGGTACAGCTATTATCGCTATTATGAAGATATCCAAAAACCTTCGGGAATCCCCTTTTTTGAGAGCAAATGATGTTATCTTCCATCCCTTAAAAACTATCCTTTTCATAAAAGAAGCGATTTTTGAAACTTACGGATTTCATAATAACAATAACAGGAAGTGCACTAAAACGAATAAGACGGAGTTAGGAATTCATTCCTTACTCCGTCTTTG
>NZ_KV790837.1:23791-76442 GCF_001807725.1 Granulicatella sp. HMSC31F03
GGAATTCATTCCTTACTCCGTCTTTGAGGCTTTAGAGGTGAGAGACCATAGGCTCGAACCGGTGCCTTGTTATTGTTTTTATGAAGTAAATCCGTAAGGATTTTCAAAAATCGCGTTTAATTTATTTTATGAAATTGAATAGTTTGGTGCTTCTTTAGTGATCTGAACATCATGCGGATGGCTTTCTCTTAGCCCCGCACCACTCATACGCACAAACTGCGTATTCTCGCGAAGCTCTTCTAAATTACGCGCCCCCACATACCCCATACCAGAGCGAAGTCCGCCGACCATTTGGAAGATAATATCCGCCGCAGACCCTTTGTAAGCAACACGTCCTTCGATTCCTTCTGGCACGCGTTTGTTGGCTTCATTTTTCGCTTGGAAGTAACGGTCCCCTGAACCATTTTCCATCGCTGCTAGACTTCCCATTCCGCGGTATGTCTTGAAGCGACGGCCTTGGAAGATTTCAAATTCCCCTGGAGATTCATCGGTTCCGGCAAGCATACTTCCTAACATTACCGCATGTCCACCCGCTGCGATGGCTTTTGCGATATCCCCTGAATACTTGATTCCACCGTCTGCAATAATCGCTTTGCCAAATTCTTTAGCCACTGTTGCGGCATCATAAATCGCTGTGATTTGCGGAACCCCTACACCGGCAACGACACGGGTTGTACAGATGGAACCTGGTCCGATTCCGACTTTAACCACGTCGACACCTGTTTCAAATAAGGCGCGAGTTCCTTCGGCAGTCGCCACATTTCCAGCAATTAATGTTGCTTCTGGGAAAGTATCACGGATTTCTTTGATTTTACGAATCACTCCGGCACTGTGCCCGTGAGCTGTATCAATGACGATGGCATCTGCACCCGCATCTAGTAGCTCTGTTGCACGTTCAAATGTATCCGAAGTAATACCCACTGCAGCCGCTACTAATAGACGCCCATGTTCATCTTTAGCAGAGTTCGGGAATTCGATGACTTTTTCGATGTCTTTGATGGTGATTAACCCCGCTAAGCATCCTTTGTCATCTACTAAAGGTAATTTTTCGATTTTATGTTTTTGAAGAATGGCTTCTGCATCTTTGAGGGATGTTCCAACTGGAGCCGTTACGAGGTGCTCTTTTGTCATTACTTCGTCAATTAAAATGGAATAATCTGAAATGAATCGTAAGTCACGGTTTGTCAAAATCCCAACGAGGTGACGTGTTTCTAAGTCATCAACGATTGGAACACCGCTAATACGGTATTTTGCCATGAGGTCTTCAGCGTCTTGTACTTTATGGGATGGAGTTAAGAAAAATGGATTAATGATAACGCCACTCTCTGATCGTTTTACTTTGTGCACTTCTTCCGCCTGCTCGGCAATCGACATGTTTTTATGGATGACCCCAAGACCTCCTTGGCGCGCAATCGCAATCGCCATCGTCGCATCTGTGACCGTATCCATGCTGGCACTGATTAAAGGGATATTTAAACGAATATTTTTCGCTAATTGCACACGCAAATCAACATCATTCGGCAATACATGACTCTCTGCTGGAATTAATAAAACATCGTCAAATGTGTACCCTTCTTTTTGAAATTTTGTTTCCCATTTTGACATCGCACAAACCTCCAGTGATTAAATTTATTAACGAATAATATACCATTTTTTTGGCAAAATGCAAGCTTTTTCACGATTTTTATTGTCATTCACAAAAGTTTTACATTTCATTGTTCGCATTTTTAGAAACATTAATTTTTTAAAAATTTCCCTCTCACCCTCCACAGATTGTGCTACACTATAAGTAACAAGGAAAGGATGATTCGCGTGAAAAAACAACTGTTATCGGCGGTTGTACTGAGCCTAGTTCTTCTTGGTTGCTCAAATAAAAACAATCCAAGTGAAACTACGACCTCTCCATCAACCTCTACGCAAACAACAAAAACCACAACTACTGACACAACGACAACGGCAAAAACAACTTCTGCTAGCACAGAGGCTTCCTCTGAAGAATCCTCTACTAAGGACATAGCGACAGAAAAACAACAATCCTCTCAAGGAAGTGGTATGGCGGATGTCTCTTTAGGCTATCAAATGGTTGTCAATAAGAAACACGCTCTTCCTTCGACTTATGCTCCGGGAGAAGATCCTACCGCTGGGGCACAAGTGAAGAAACTCATTCAAAAAATGCAAGAACTGGAATATCCGATTAGTGATGTTTACAGCGGATATCGCTCTTATGAATATCAAGAACAACTCTATAACAATTATGTCGCTCGTGAAGGTAAAGAGGCTGCGGATACCTATTCCGCAAGACCTGGCTACAGCGAACATCAAACAGGACTAGCCTTTGATCTCTTAGATACAACAGGGAATTTATTAGACGGTGAAGAAAATAAGGACGCCATCGCCTGGCTCCACACCCACGCCCATGAGTATGGATTTATTATCCGATTCCAAGCTGGGAAAGAAGCCATTACCGGATACCAAGCCGAAGCCTGGCATTTACGCTATGTAGGCGACAAAGCAACAGACATCTATAACTCCGGCCTTTCTCTTGAAGAGTACTACGGAGTAGAAGGTGGAGGATATGAATAGCAGGATATGAGTCTTCGCGGTTAGAAATCGACCACTGGACCAAACCAACGCAAGCATCGTAAAAAACGATGTGCGTATGGGTTGGGAAGTGGACGCGATTTCTGCGATGACGAGTTCAACTACACAGGATACGAGGGTGAGTGGTCAGCTTTCGACCCTTTACCGAAATTAACGCAAGCGTCCGATAAGGACGTGCGGATAATTATCGGAAAGGAACGCGAAAGCTACGAGCCCGAGTTCAACTCCAGGATACGAGGCAGAAAGACAGAAGTAAAAATAATCATTTATAAACACTATTTATCAACATAAAAAAGCAAGGTGAATTCACCTTGCTTTTATTTTTAAATATATGTCAAACTCTTTCCAATAATAAAAGTGGTTGTCACATTATGCAATAATGCCAAAACACTTGGAGATAACACATCGATTAGCCCTAACCCCATCAAGAAAGAATTAATTCCTACTGTATTTTTTAAATTCAAATCCAATTGATGATTTAATTGATCCGTAATCGTATCTAACACATGTAGTCCTGTCAATTGTTCATTTAAGAATAAAATATCGCTGGCTTGACGAGCAATATCTGAAGCACCCGCCATCACAACCCCTACATTTGCAAGGGACAGTGCAGCAGAATCATTAATTCCATCTCCAATCATTAACACATGATGCCCTTGATCTTTCAATTGCTGAATAACTTGATGCTTTTGTTCAGGTTTTACTTGAGTGTAGACCTTATCAAAAGAAATGAGAGAACAAATCGTTTCCGTACGTTTTTGTGTATCTCCGGTAAGAAGAACTATTTGCTTACCTCTTTCCTTTAATTCATGCAATAATTCAATAGCCTCTGGTCGTAGCGGTGTATCAATAAGAAAAATAGCAATTAATTTTCCATCGTAACTTAGATAGAGCAAATTAAACATTTGACTATATTCTTCTATGACTTTCTTCTGTTGTTCCGAAATAAAAGTTTGTTCTTCTTCTAGTAATTCTAGACTTCCGATGAGAACTCTTTTTCCGTCAATGGAAGATACAATTCCTTTTGAAGCTACGTGAGTTAATTTCCCATGCATTTCTTCATGTTCAATTCCCTCATCTTCTGCTTTCTTAACAACAGCCGTCGCAATTGGATGATAAATATGTTCTTCCAAACAAGCTGCAATTCGTAAAACTTCCGCATCATCATAACCCTCATAGGAAATAATTCTTTGAATTTTTGGAATTCCAGTTGTCAATGTTCCTGTCTTATCAAAAACAAAAGTATCGACTTGCGCATATTCATCTAAAGAATTAGATCCTTTAATCACAATTCCCTGATTAGAAGCCGCTTTAATGGCTGTTAAATAAGTAGCTGGTGAAGATAATTTTAACGCACATGAATAATCCACTAATAGGAAAGTGAGTGCTTTAGAGACTGAGCGAGTGAATAGATACGTCAACGCCATCCCGATGAAATTATATTTCACTAATCCATCTGCTTTTTCCATTAATTGCTTTTGTTGTTTTGATTGATGGAATTCACTTGATTTAATTAGCTGAACGATTTGCTGCAAGCGTAAGTTTTGTTGCTTATTCGTCACTTCTACTAGTAGTTCGCCATGCTCTACAACTGTATTAGCGTAGACCATATCCCCTTGTTTTTTGGCGACTGGGAATGACTCGCCTGTTAATGAGCTTTCATTTAAGTATCCTCTTCCATTGACAACTCTTCCGTCAAAGTATATTTCTTGACCTTCTGTTGCAACGAAGATATCTCCTACTTCAACATGATTACTCATTTTCTTGAAGCGCTCGCCCTCTTTTTCAATCCATATCTCGTAAATATTATTCGTTAAATTCTTTTCAAGTTCTTCAATAGATTTCTTTTGGGACCAGTCATCTAAATCGTCTCCTAAATTCAATAAGAACATAATCATATCAGCAGTTTTATAGTCTCCCATCGCTGCAGAAGTCGCTATAGCCACAAAATCGAGTAAACTCATAGAAAGTTTTTTCTCACAAATTGATTGGAAAGCAGCCTTTCCAAACTTCACCATTTTCAGAAGTATCCATCCCACACGAAGAGGTGTTGGAAGAAGGACTTTTGAAAGCATTCTTCTATAGAGATGCGTTGAAATAATATCATATGGCGAAGAAGGGACTAGCCACTCGACTTCGTTTTGTTTTTCAATTACTTTCTCCATTTGAATCAAAGATAAAAAATTTTGAACCTGTTGATCTTTCCCTTGAGAAAAATACACTCCTACATGCTTTAAATCTTTATAAAAGTGCAACTTTTCAATACCAGGAACTGTGCAAGCTAATTCCTCTAAATACATTTGTACCGGATGCGGACATGTAAAAGGGAGCTCTAGTCGCACTCTAGAGTTCGATTGATGCTTAATAATAAACTTCATTATTTTTCACTAGTTTCTACTACTAATTGTGCATTTTTTTCTTCAGCATATAAGTCTTTTGCTTCTTCTAAGACATCATCTGCATGTTGTTTTACAGTAGAAACGGTTGCATCAATACCATCTTTTAATTTATAAGAAGTAGCGACTGCTTTAGCATATACATGTTTTGCTTCTTTGCTCGCTAATAGTTTTAATCCTAACGATCCAAATAAAACTCCTCCCGCAAATACACCTGATTTTTTAGCAAATTTTCCTAAACTTACAAGTTCTTTAATCATTATGATTACCTCCATTTTTTCTAATTAGAATTATTCAATTCTAACTATAGTATACGGATTTAATCCCCTTCTTTCAATAATTAAAAGTTTAAGATTCTATTAGTCTCTTTGACTTTCTAAATAAAAGCTACCTTGTAGAAAAACAAGGTAGCTTATTCTAACCAAAAGAATGCTTGAGGTAACTTTTCCTCTGCATTTCCTATAAAGCACTTCCCATGCGCAAAAAGAACATTCAATGGCTTCCAACCTTGGATTCTTTGATAACACTTTCTAGCTATTTCTTTGTGAAACAAAAAGGTCATTCTTAAATCTCTTGGTGTATGGCCATTGGGGTAAGTATTATCTCCTATTTTGAATAATAAACGGTGCCAACAAGAGCACTCTTTTGAAAGTTCAATATTCTCAATCAAATCGGTTAAAATTAATGTACGACTCTTTTGGTGGAAGAATACAGACTCCTCAATGAGTGTACTTCCTTCAAACGGGAGATAATCTATTTCTGATTGCCAACTAATAGCATGGGTTTTATCTAGTACGGTGTAGGTCTGGATACCCTTTGATTCTTCAAAAATTTTCTCCAACCCTTTTGTTGCCCACACTTTTGCAGTCGGATAAGCTTGGCTCCACTCTTCCATATAGACATAATGCAATTTATTGGGAGCTACTATGTGTGCCACATTCCCCAGAGCTTCGATTTCACTTTTTAACTCTTGTGTTAAATGAATCGGAGAATGAATCCACAAGTCGCGATTGTTTAATCGTACCACTGTCATCCGCGTGCTAAAGGGAACTTGAGTCAGATTGAAGTTCATTTCAACAACGTCTCCATCGACAATCCAAATATCTTCACCAATTGCTTTTAATGTATATAGTGGTTCATATACTTTCACAGAACATGTCATATCGGATTCTCCTCTGGTGATTAGTAGACCTCATAATGAATAATCAGCGGGGAATTTTTCTTCAAGAGTTTTTGAAGGCGTTTATGGTATTGGGCCGGGAAGACCATATTTTTAGCACGCAATGTTTTTTCATGCAGCACTTTTGCGGTGTGGTCGGCAAAACTCAAACAATTTCTAGTCCAGCCATTATAAGTCATGAATTTAGAACGATTGAATTTATAAAACACGGTATCCATCTGTTGTGCCATGAAGTACACATACATTTCTTCAAAACGATCGAAAGTTGGATTATAGTAAATGGCTTCACTCGTCGGCTCCCATGTCTTTGTCGGCGCTAATATTTTTTCTAAGTATGCATGAATGGCATCCATTTGCTCAGAAGTGACCGCAATTGAATAAATATGTAATGCTTTTTGATAATGGTTCTTACAAAATAGCATATACTCTTCACGCGGTGCTTTGATGAGCACTCCTTCTGCTATCCAGCCGCCTAATTTCAAATCTCTCTCATCATAGTTCCCGTACGAATAGACATAGCCATCAATACATAAATCGACATGTCCAAGAGGTCCATTTCCGCGCTCTGCCACATGCACAAAAATTTCAAAGCGACTCTTGGCTAGCGGTGGGTATGGAATTGGATAGGGAACGTATTCCATCGGCATATTTACTTTTGGAAATGTCCGCACCACTTGATGCAACACTTTCTCCATTAATTTCTTTTCAGCCATTACAAACTCCTCAAAAATTCAGATAGGTTCATTTTAGCATAAAAGCCTCTTCTAAACAGTCTTTTTTTAGAAAATCTAATACTTTCTCTAACTTATTTCTTCATTTTTTTCATAAAAAAACCTCTCACCATAGATGAGAGGAAAAAAGGATAGAGTTTTATTTACTATTAGTAAATAATTCTTATTTGGGAATAGAAAAACTATAACCAAACTTTATGAATAATTTATGACGATTTTGGCTAAAAACAGAGAAATTTAATCCCCAAAAGCGGCGTGCATTCCCGCCACATAGCCGGTTACAAAAGCAGCGGTGATATTATACCCACCTGTATAACCGTGAATATCTAACAGTTCCCCGCAGAAATACAAACCTTGTGTTAATTTCGATTGCAAAGTTTTCGGATTCACTTCCTTCAAATGAACTCCTCCGCCGGTTACAAAGCCTTTTTCAATCGGGAGAGACCCATTCACAGTAAAACGGAAATTCGTAAGGGCTTCTTTAATTTGTGCCCAGTTGGCCTCCGTCAAGCGACTCACCGCCGTTTGGTCATCAATCCCCACTTTTGCTAGTAAAAATTCTATATATCGTTCGGGAAGCAATGTTTTCAAATGATTTTTAATTGATTTTAGAGGAGCTTCCTCCACAAAACCTTTCAACTTTGCATCTAGTTCTGAAGCGTTAAGGTCTGGTAATGCATTTAAACTCATTACGACTTCTTTCTTCTTTTCCTTTTCTTGTACTTGATGCACAAAGCTTGAACAACGTAACACTGCTGGTCCGCTGACACCAAAGTGAGTGAAAATCATATCCATCTGATGCGTAACAATCGCTTTTCCTTTCCCACTAAGAACACTGAGCGCCACATTTCGTAAGGATAGCGCTCGAAGCTCTCCTTTTTGAATAAACTCTTCGCTACTTGTCAACGGAACTTCCGTCGCAAACAGAGGTGTAATCGTATGACCTGCAACACGGGCAATCCCGTACCCATCTCCCGTCGAACCTGTCTTAGGATACGATTTCCCACCGGTCGCTAAAATCACCGCATCGGCCTGTAGTTGTTCCCCATTATCGAGTTCTACCACTCGTACGGCTCCCTCGTTTACACGAATCGTCTTCACTTTCACATTCGTACGCACTTGCACGCCTAGCTTCTTGATTTCCTGAATAAAGGTCTCCAAAATCGTCTTGGCAGAATCTGTCACAGGAAACATACGCCCATGATCTTCTTCTTTCAAACGAACTCCACGCGATTCGAAAAATTGGATAATATCTTGATTGTCAAATTGAGAAAAGGCACTATATAAAAACCGTCCATTCCCCGGAATATGTTTCACGATTTCCTCAGGAGAACGTCGATTGGTAACATTACAACGTGTGCCTCCTGTGTGCAATAATTTTTTTCCTAAAGTTGGATTTTTCTCCAATAAGACCACTTCTGCACCATGCATCGCTGCACTGACTGAAGCCATTAATCCACTCGTTCCACCACCGATTACAATAACTTTCATACTTGCCTCCAATTCTCGTTGTCCCAATTATTATAAAGCATGCAAAATAAAAAAGCCTAGAGAAACTCTCTAGACCTTTTCCACTTACTCTTTCCATTCTTTCAGTGAAGCTAAATAGAACGCCCCACAGACGATTAATAGACTTCCTCCTGCAAAATACGGAAGAATCTCTAAAGTTCCGAAACTCATCCAGTAAAGAATTGTAAGGATGATTTGGAAAACGGGAATGGCTGGTAAAATTCGTTGCAGCGTCGGCATAAAAATCAGAATACCTGCGACTAAATAGAAAATCCGCACTCCGTTTTTGATTCTCGAATCTCCTTTAAAGGTTTGAAACCCTTTGATTCCAAAATAAATAACGATTAAATTCAGCATCAACAAAATCCAAAAGAACTGTGAGGAAACATCTACTGTGTTCACAAAAGATAGTTTTAATGCGACAATGGGCGCTAACCAGAATAATACCCCAGAACCAACCCCAACAATCCCACAAAAACGAGCTAAATTTTTACGATCCATACAATTCCTCCTTCTTATCTATCAAACATCGCTTATGCTTTTACAGCCGTCACTTGGATTTCTACTAGGGCATTCTTTGGTAAAGCCGCTGCTTGAAATGCCATCCGTGCTGGATAAGGAGAAGAAAAATACTCTCCATACACTTCATTCATTTGTGCAAAGTCGTTGATGTCGGCTAGTAGTACGGTTGTAGAGACTACCGCGTCCATTCCTACCCCTGCTTCTTTTAAGATCGCACGGATATTTTTCAATGATTGATGCGTTTGGCTCACAATATCACTTCCTGAAAACTCCCCTGTTTCAGGAACGATTGGCAACTGTCCAGAGACTACAATCGTTTCTCCTTTATAGGCTACTCCTTGTGAGTAAGGCCCGATTGCTTTTGGAGCCTGTTCTGTTTGAATCAATTTCTTTGTCATAGGGTTCCTCCTAGTCTAATGGTGGCACAGTGTCCACGAATACATATGTTTTCATACGGTCAAATGCTTCTACAAGACGCGCATACGGTAACGCGAGGTTAATACGGATACAGCCTTCGCCGAAGAACATCTTGCCGTCTTGCCAAGCCACGCCGACATCCCAGCCACGTTTTTCGAGTTGCTCTAGCGTTAAGTTATGTTTTTTCAAGAACGGTGAACAGTCGATAAAGAGCATATACGTGCCTTCAGGTTTTGTGACTTCTACGCCGTCCAATTCACAGTGAATAAAGTCGCACGCATAGTCCGCGTTCTTCTCGATTACTTCACGCAACTCTTCCAGCCACTCGTAACCTTCTTCTTGATACGCCCCAATTAAAGCATGCATCGACATCACATTCATCGCGTTATAATGAGGTTTCATCCCTTTTGACTCGACGCGGTCTCTTAAGGCATCATTGTAAATCACATGATAACTTCCCACGAGCCCTGCCAAGTTAAACGTCTTACTTGGCGCATACATCGCCACGGTGCGATTCTTCGCATCTTCTGAAATCGATTGTGTCGGAATATGCTTATGGCCTTTAAAAATAATATCCGACCAAATTTCATCCGACACGACAATCACATCATACTTGCGGTAAATCTCCATTGCGCGTTCAATTTCTTCTTTCTCCCATACACGACCACTTGGGTTATGCGGAGAACAGAAAATCGCCACATGAATCTTATGTGCTTTGATTTTTTGTTCCATATCCTCAAAGTCCATACGGTAAACGCCCTTTTCGTCTTTCACAAGCGGGCTATGCACAGCCTTCAAGCCATTATCATTTAACGACTGCGTAAAGCCGACATAGGTTGGACTATGCACTAACACAGCATCCCCAGGCGCAGCGTACGATGTTAAAGTCGATACGACTCCTCCAAGCACGCCATTTTCATGACCAATATGTTTACGCGTTAATCCTGTCACTTGATGGTGGCGCGCATGCCACTGAATAATGCTTTCGTAGTACACTTTAGAAGGCATAAAGTACCCGAAAACCGGATGTTCCAATCGTTTTTGCATCGCCGAAATCACCGTTGGCACGGTTGGGAAACTCATGTCCGCAATCCACATCGGAATCACATCGAAACCTTTCTTCGGTCTATCTGGCGACTTTCCTGGAATCAACCCTAGCCCATCCACCGCCAGAGCGTCCATTCCATGTCGATCAAATTCTGTCGTAAAATCATATTTCATCCGCATAACCTCCTAGAATCTCACTTTCATTATACACCGTCCCCCGCATCCACTCAACGCCCGCCGAAGACTCAGTCCGGTGCAAGTTTTTTCATAAAAAGCGTAATTCTTGGTGAAGAAAAACATCCTAGGTTAACGTTGCAAAAAAATCCTTGGACTCTATAGTCATAGAAATAACGGTCGCATGCGAAAAGAATTAGAGCTCCATAGCGAGAATCTCTTTGGAGCTCTTTGACTTTCGCAAGGCCTGAGACCAAGGCTCAGTCCGGTGCAGTTGTTTCTATAACTATGAAGATGTCCAAGGATTTTAAAGCAACGCTTTAACCCTTTAACCTATTTCTTTATCGCTGAAATCACGCGATAGCCTTTTTGCGCGATAAAGTCCGCCACTTCATCCGGATTCGTTGAATCCACATGAAGCACCACTTGCACTTTCCCATCACGGTGATATACCGAAATCGTCGAAACGTTCACGTTGTTTTCACGCAACACATCCGAAATTTCTTCCAGAGGACCTGGTTTATCTTCATTGATTTCAATGAATAAACGAGAACCCGGTGTGTTGTATCCAGAAATTTCGATAAACGCATCAAAAATATCTTTATCAGTAATAATTCCTTCCACGTGGCCACGTGCATCTACTACTGGCAGTACGCCGACCTTTTGTTGACGCATAAGGGACGCAGCTTCTTCTAATAATGTATGAGCCTTCACGGTTAAGACTTGCTTTTGCATAATTTCGCTTGCTGTAGTCTTATTCAATAAATAGTTCAGCTCATGCATCGATAGGCTTGTTGCCATTGAAGGTGAATGCCCCGCAACAAGTTCTTCTGTGAGTAAGCCAACTAACTTGCCATCTTCTACAACTGGCAAGCGGTGAATGTCGTGTTCCTTCATTAAGTCTAGAGCTTTCATAACCGTCGTTTCAGGCGTTACTGTAATGACGTTGGTTGACATATAATCTTTAACTTCCATGATTACCCTCCTAGATATGCTTTCTGAATTTCATCACTTTCTAACAACTCTTGTCCTGTACCGCTTAATACCACTGATCCAGTTTCGAGTACATACGCACGATTTGAAATCGATAAGGCCATTTTCGCATTTTGCTCGATGAGTAAAACCGTTGTCCCTGTCTTTTGGATTTCTTGAATGATTTTGAAAATCTCACGGATAAAAATCGGTGCTAACCCCATTGACGGTTCATCCAACAATAATAGTTTTGGACGACTCATTAACGCACGCCCCATTGCTAACATTTGTTGCTCCCCACCAGAGAGTGTTTGCGCATCTTGGTCTTTACGTTCTTTCAAGATTGGGAAACGCTCGAAGACGTCTTCCATATCTTTTTGAATCGCTTCTTTATCCTTGCGTAGAAATGCCCCTAGTTCAAGGTTTTCTTTTACCGTTAATCCTGGGAATACGTGACGTCCTTCTGGCACTTGCACGAGTCCTTTCTCAACGATTTTCTTCGCAGATGTTGAAGCGATGTTCTCACCTAAGTATACGATTTCGCCTTCTGAAGGATGAATGAGTCCCGATAAAGTCTTCAAGATAGTTGATTTTCCAGCACCGTTTGCCCCGATTAGAGACACGATTTCGCCTTCATTCACCTTAAAATCAACATTACGTACGGCTTGAATCATTCCGTAATGAACTGATAAATTTTTAACTTCTAACATCTACTCACCTCCTAAGTACGCTTTAATAACTGCAGGATTTTGTTTAATTTCTTCTGGAGTTCCTTCTGCAAGAAGTCTTCCATATTCCAACACGTAAATGCGTTGGCAAATTTTCATCACAAGTGACATATCGTGTTCGATTAACACCACTGTCAAATCAAATTCTTTTTGAATTTTCGCAATTAGTTCTGTTAATTGAGCCGTCTCTTGAGGGTTCATCCCCGCTGCTGGCTCATCCAAGAATAAGATTTTTGGTTTTGTCGCTAACGCACGAACGATCTCAAGCTCACGTTGTTGTCCGTAAGCTAAGTTTTTCGCCTTTTCCTCTTTAAGTGTATCCAACTCAAAAATCTTTAGCAACTCAATCGCTTCTTCGCGCATTTTTGCTTCTGTATCATAGTATTTTTTCGTACGGAATAAGGTTGAGAATAATGAGTCACTTGAGTGCGAGTGCATCGCAATCATTACATTCTCTAGTACCGTTATATCTTTAAAGAGACGAATATTTTGGAAAGTACGTGCCATTCCAAGAGTGGTGCGTTTATATGGAGGAAGCCCGTTTAAGTTTTTCAACTGTCCGTCTACTTCTAAACTCACTGTTCCTTCTGTTGGCTCATACACCCCTGTTAACAAGTTGAAGAAAGTCGTTTTCCCAGCACCGTTTGGCCCGATGAGTCCGATAAGTTCTCCCTTGTTTACTTTCATAGAAACATTAGATACCGCGGAAAGTCCACCAAAGTTTTTAGTTAGTCCATTTACTTCTAATAACATTACTTCCCACTCTCCTTTGCCTCTTTTTTCTTAGAAAACTTCAAGTTCCCTAGTTTAAATTCCCATGTTCCAAGTAATCCACCCGGACGGAAGATCATAATTAAAATTAACGCTACTGCATAGATGATCATCCGTAATTGTCCAAATGGTTGTAGGACAAGGTTGATAATGCCAAGCAATACTGCTGCTACAAATGAACCAGTGAAACTTCCAATTCCTCCGAATACGACAATAATTAATACATCAATCGATTTCATAAACGTGAAGTCACCAGGTGTCACCGCTCCTAGCGTTGTCGCAGAAAGAGTTCCACCGATACTTGCAGTGGCTGCTCCTAATACGAAGGCCAAGATTTTGTACTTCGTCACTTGAACCCCCATCGATTCCGCTGCGATTTCATCTTGTAACACCCCATAAGTTGCACGACCAGCACTACTGAAAGTGTAGTTCAAGATTAAAATGGTTGTCACCACTAGGAAAATATAAGTAATCGTCCATGTGTTCGTTAAAGGAATCCCACTAATTCCGGCAGCGCCGTTTGTAATTTTCATATTGGTCACAGCTACACGAATGATTTCAGCAACCCCTAGAGTCGCAATCGCAAGGTAGTCTCCTTTTAAACGAAGCGTTGGTAATCCAACAAGAAATGCCACGATAACCGAAATGACAACCCCTACTGCCATTCCAGCAAATAGTCCTGGAAGACCGTTTATCATTTTTCCAAGAATCGCACCGCTATAAGAACCAATGGCGATAAATCCAGCATGTCCAAGTGAGAACTGTCCGGCAACCCCCAAAATCAAGTTTAACCCAACCGCATAGATGATATTAATCATGATGTTAATGAAGGTACTTTCGTAGTAGAAGTTGATTACTCCTGTTTGTACAAGCACGAAAAGAAGAGCGTACATTCCCAACGCGAACAATGTCCAACGAATATTCTTTTTATGAAATCTTTGCATCTTCTTCACCTACACTTTCTCTCTGACATTTTTACCAAACAGTCCAGCTGGTAATACGATTAAAATAATAAATAATAGGAAGTAAACCACTCCATCACGGTACGGTGAGTACCCGAAGAAGCTTACCATTGTTTCTAATAGACCGATGAGATAACCACCGACCATCGCTCCAGGAATACTTCCGATACCCCCAAGTACAGCTGCAACGAAGGCTTTTAGTCCGACTGTAATCCCCATTGTTGTAGATATTGTATTATAGTAAACGCCAACAAGGACACCTGCAATCCCAGCAAGTGCTGACCCAAGGGCAAAAGTAAATGAAATCACTCCATCTACGTCAATCCCCATGAGTTGAGCTGCTTGTTCATCAACAGCAACGGCACGCATCGCTTTCCCCATTTTTGTATAACGAACGATAAATTGTAATAAAGCCATTAATAAAACTGTAATCCCGAAAATCAGGATTTGCTTTCCATTCACTGAAACGTCTCCGAATAAAGTGAATGTCTCTGTTCCAAAATCTGAAGGAAACGGACGAGACTCCGCTCCAAAGAAATAACTCATTGCATTTTCTAATAAGTATGAAACCCCAATGGCTGTAATTAATGCAGCCACACGAGTCGATTTACGAAGCGGCTTATACGCCACACGCTCAATCACCACTCCTAAAATGGCGCACGCCACCATGGCTAATAGTAAGGCTAGGAATACATTCAATTTCAAAACCATTACCGCAAAATAGCCAATGAATGCCCCCATCATATACACATCACCGTGTGCGAAGTTAATCAGTTTAATCGTCCCATAAACCATGGTATATCCAAGCGCTATTAAAGCATAAATACTTCCGACTGCGAGCCCGTTTACCAATTGTTGAATTAACAACTCCATATATTTTCTCCTTTCATTTCTATCCTTTATCTAGTGGAAAAGAGAGGCGGAAGAAACTCTCCGTGCCTCTCTTCAAAATATGCTTATCCTAAAATTACTCAGCAGAGTACTCTTGAGCACTTACTTCTTGTCCGTTTTGGAACTCGATTACAACCGCTGATTTCACTGGTGTGTGGTCAGCACCCATTGAGAATGTTCCTGTAACACCGTCAAAGTCTGTTGTTTCTGCTAAAGCTTTTGTGATTGCTTGAGGATCTGTTGACCCTGCTTTTTCGATAGCTTTCATTAACAATTGAGTTGCATCATAACTTAAAGCTGCGAAAGTATCTGGATTTGTACCAAATTTTTCTTTATACGCTTTAACAAACTCTTGAACATCGCTATCTTTACTCAATGTTGAGAAGTGAGATGTGTAGTAAACGTTTGAAAGGTTTGAGCTGTTTCCAGCTAATGCTGCTAACTTATCACTTGAAAGACCGTCTCCACCAACGATTGGTTGAGTGATTCCCATTTCACGAGCTTGTTTGATGATTAAACCAACTTCTTCATAGTAACCAGGTACGTATAATACATCGAAGTCTTTAGATTTCAATGTTGTTAATACCGCTTGGAAATCTGTATCTTTCGTTTGATAGTATTCGCGAGCTACAACTGAACCACCGATTTTGCTATCAGTGTAAGTTTTTTCAAAAGCGTCTGCTAATCCTTTAGAGTAATCATTTCCTGTATCTTGTAAGATCGCTACTTTTGCTTTTCCGAATTTCTTGTTAACAAAGTTTGCTCCTACAACTCCTTGGTAGCTGTCAGAGAAACATACACGGTAGATGTATTCATATACTGAAGATGCATCTCCTGCATTTTTCAATGTTACACCGTCTCCTGTTGTTGCTGGGAATACTGTTGGGATTTTAGCTTGTTCGTTTACAGGGATTGATACTGCTGCATCCCCTGTAGTTGCTGGTCCAACTACACCGACTACTTTCTCAGAAGCTAATTTTTTCGCAACAGAAGCAACTTCTGTCTTATCTGATTTGTTGTCATATGAAACGTATTTTAATTCCTTATCAAGTAACTTCCCTTTTTGTTCAACCGCTAATTGTGCTGCATTGTTCATTGAAGTTCCGTAAGTTGCTACGTTCCCTGTTAATTCGAAGTTTCCTCCGATTTTGACTGTGTTGCTATCTGCTGCACTTCCGCAACCTGCTAAAATGGCTGCAACCACAGCTCCTAATGTGAATTGTTTTAATTTCATAAGATCCCTCTTTTCATACTTTAAATTTCTAAGATGAGAGTAGTATATAATATTCTGACAATTCTTGCAACTATTTTCTATTCATTTATAAAAAATTTTTCATAAAAATGAAAAAATGCTTTTGTTTACAAAAAAAGAGACCGCCCAACACGAGGCAATCTCTCCTAACATCTCTTATTTTACTTCTGTATATCCAATCGCTTCTAATTTTTGAGCAGCAGTTGCAAAGTCATCAAAATATTTATCCACTAACTGAGCATCTTTCAATTCAATATTTCCTTCTGCATTCGTTACTAAGTTTGAAAGACCAATTGCAAGCGTACGTTTGCCAGCATATTTATACTCTACTCGAACAAGCATCACAAGGTTTCCGTTTCCTTCGATTAAACCGTCGCCATATCCACTTTCACCTACACCGCTTGATAAACCACGATAATAAGTTTTATCAAAAGTAATGGTCGCATCTGTGTACTTTTTGTTGATTTCTTCTTTTAATTTTTTAACAACTTCATCTTTGTTTTTTGCATCCTCAAATTTGTCAGCAACTGTTTTTAAGCCTTTTACTGGAAGAGTGAAGCTTCCATCGCCTTCTAAAATATAGCCATTTGATTCTAAAACTTTATCGAAGTTTCCGTCAATTTTAATTTTAGCATCTTTTCCATTTTCTAATTGTCCATCATTTTCAACTACAAAACGAATGGAAGCTACACGAGGGTCATTTATGCGAACTTTCGCTTTTCCTTTTTTGTTGAAACCTGTTGCTTCTAATGACACTAATTTTGCTAATTCTTCAGAATTTAGTTTCTTAACAGCCGTTAATCCCGTTACTTTCACTTTTTTCTCTGAAGGAATTGTCACAAATTTTTCTAGATTCTTTGTATTTGCAAACGTTAAAGTAACTTCTTCGTCATTTGATAAATTTTCAGTCTTGCTTGGAGATATTTTAACTTCAGCAATAGCCGCTTTTAATTCTGATTCTGTTTTGGCGTCTGCTTTAGGATTTTCTACTAAGAAAGCGGTGATTAACTCCTCTGTATTGAATTGATACGTAATACGTCCTTTTGTATCAACGCCACTAAAAGACGTTTTAAGGTAGTTTCCGGCATCTACTTTTTTAAATCCACAGGCAGCTAATACAACCGTTGCCATTAAGCATAAAAATGTTAATAACTTCTTTTTCATTTTAGTCCTCCTAAAGTATAAAAAAATCTTAAATATGTTTTATTATATTAAATCGCCTTAATAAGTGTCAATCTTATTAAGATTCCGGATTTCAACTTGATAGAAGCTTTTGTTCATGCTATGTTGATAGAAAGAAATTTATTGGAGGCACCATGAAAACCAAGATTCCAGTCTGGAAAACGATTCGCTTTACCTTCAGCAATTTAACCAAGCATAGTTGGATGTATTTACGTAATTCCTTATTTTTACAGCTATTTATCTCCGTCTTTGGATTTGGATTATTATCGCTAATTTTTAAAGGAATGCTCTTTTTTGCAGGTCAAGCCAATTTAACCTTTTCAAATTTTAAACATGTTTTATTAAACCCTTGGATGATTCCTTTCATCCTTATGTACTTACTCGCGTTTGCTTTTATTTTGTTTTTAGAGTTTTCGATTCTAATTTTTATGATCTATGGAACGATTCGAAAAACACATTTTTCTTGGCGAACCAGTGTTAAAAATGCCTTTATTGAATTAAGGCAACTGCTAAACGGGAATTTTATTGCGTTTTTACTCTATTTTATAACGCTTCTTCCGATTATTAATTTAGGAGATTTAACCTTTATTTCCAAAAACATTTATATTCCTAGTTTCATAACGGGAGAAATCACCAAAACTGGGAGTGGCGTGATAATCTACACGATTTTAATTGTATTGCTCCTTTACTTTCACGCTAGAAGTTCCTTTGCAATTCCACTACAAATTCTGACAGATCAACCTTTTACTAAAAATATTCTACAAAGTTGGAAGATTACAAAAGGGAATACATGGAGACTCCTCTTTATCGTTGGTGTCGTTGAGGCTGTTTTATTCATCTTTGTTGTGGCTATTTCCTTTTTAAGTGTTGCTTTGGTATCTCTTATCAACACTGAAGGAGATAATGTTTTTCTACTCAGCAGTGTCCTCACGATTGCCAAACTTATTCAAGAGTTCATTATCATTTATACGAAAATGGCTACATTTATCGTCATGACAAAAGTGATTCACGAGCGAAAACTCGTTTCCCTTCATTTATACCAACATCTTCCTGAAGTGAAACATAAGAGAAAAATCGTCACTGCTGTTGCTCTCATTTTTGTGATTGGAAATGCGGCCTCCACAACGCTATCAACCTATGCCAAAGACGCCATGCCTGACCAAGCGATTATCGGTCATCGTGGATATACTTCAAAGGCGGTTGAAAATTCCCTTGAAGGAATTAAAGCTGCAAAAGAGGCTGGCGCTACCATGGTAGAAATGGATATCCTCCTTACCAAAGATCATCAATTCGTGGTGATGCATGATTACAATTTAAAACGACTCGCTCGTCTGAATAAACGGGTTCAAGATATGACCTTGGATGAAGTGAGGGGATTACCGATTTATCAATCGGGATTTGCTAGCCATATCCCGACCTTCGAGGAATTTTACCGAGAAGCTAAAGATTTGAAAATCCCTCTCATCATTGAATTAAAACCTCATGGGGGAGAACCTGAAAATTATGTAGACCTCTTTATCCAAAAATATAAAGAGTTAGGCATCGATTCTTCTAACAAAGTCATGTCCCTTGATTTGAAAGTGATGGAAGAACTGGAAGAAAAAGCTCCAGAAATAAATACGGGTTATGTCATTCCCTTCCAATTCGGAGGGTTTGGCAATCCAAAAGTGGATTTCTTCGTCATAGAAGACTTTTCTTATCAAGAATTGCTTGTTCTAAATGCGCAACAACAAGGACATGAAGTCTATGTTTGGACCATCAATAGTGAAGATGTCATTCAAAAATATTTGAACAGTCCTGTGAATGGGATTATTACTGATGAAGTCCAACTTGTGAAGGATTTCAAAGATGATTTTAAAAAGAATAATACGTTGATGGATCAGTTTTTACGAGCCCTCGGAATTACTTTAGTATTCAGTAAATAAATGACAAAAACAAGAGCCGCTGTGGAGTTTCCACAGCGGCTCTTCTCTATTTCAAAGCGGATGATTTATCCAATTTTTGTAACGCCGCCCATGTATGGTACAAGCGCTTCTGGAATCGTCACACTACCATCTTCATTTTGGTAATTTTCAAGAATAGCAGCAACTGTACGTCCAACTGCAAGTCCTGATCCATTTAATGTATGCACTAATTCAATCTTGCCACTATCTTCACGACGGAAACGAATTTTCGCACGACGCGCTTGGAAGTCCACGCAGTTTGAGCAAGAACTGATTTCACGGTACGTATCTTGCGCTGGAATCCACACTTCTACATCGTATGTTTTCGCTGCGGAGAATCCCATGTCTCCTGTACATAATACGATTGTACGGAATGGTAATCCTAATCCACGCAGTACATCTTCCGCGTTGTCTGTCATTTTTTCTAATTCATCGAATGAATCTTCTGGTTTCGCAAATTTCACCATTTCTACCTTATTAAATTGGTGAAGACGTATTAAACCACGAGTGTCACGACCCGCACTACCCGCTTCAGAACGGAATGATGGACTAAGCGCAGTGAAGTAAATCGGTAATTGCGCTTCGTCTAAGATTTCGTTTGCGTAGTAGTTTGTAAGTGGCACTTCTGCTGTTGGGATTAATGTTAAGTTGCGTTCGTCTGTTAATTGGAACACATCTTCTTTGAATTTAGGAAATTGACCTGTACCGTACATTGATTGTTCGTTTACCATGTATGGTGTAATCATTTCAGTATAGCCATGTTTTTCAACGTGTAAATCAAGCATGTAGTTGTAAATCGCACGTTCTAAGCGAGCTCCAAGGCCTTTGTAGTATAAGAAACGGCTTCCTGATACTTTAGCTCCGCGTTCGAAGTCTAAAATATCTAGCGCTTCTGCTACTTCCCAGTGAGGTTTTGGTTCGAAGTTGAATACGCGTGGAGTTCCTTCACGACGAACTTCTACGTTTTCTGTTTCATCTGCCCCTACTGGTACACCTTCTGCAGCTGTGTTTGGTAAGCGAGATGCGATGTATTCTACTTTTTCTTCCACTTCTGCTAACTCCGCATCTGTTGCTTTGATGTCTTCGCCGACTTGTTTCATTTCAGCAATTTTCTCTGTTACATCTTCTTTGTTGCGTTTTAGAAGAGAGATTTCTTCTGTTACCGTATTACGGTATTGTTTTAATTGTTCTGTTTTCGTGATGAGTGCGCGACGTTCTTCATCCAAGTTGCGTAACTCTTCTACTGTCGCACGGTCTACACCGCGGTTTTCTAGAGCTGTTGCCACTTCTTCAAAATTCTCACGAATGCGTTTCATATCTAACATATGTTTTCCCTCCATTTTCTGTATAAAAAAATACTCCGCCCCCGACTATTTCTAGTCTTAGGGACGAAGTAGAGTAATTGTCTTCGCGGTACCACCCGGTTTCAATGTTGCCATTGCGCTCATTTGTGAGATAACGGTTTTCTCCGGATAGCTTAATCAATGTTTTCGCTCTCGCACCGTATGTGGATTCGCTGGTCTCTCTTTGCTAGTTTTCACCAACCACTAGCTCTCTACTAAAGGATTGCAGGTACTATTCATACTGTATCATTTGTCTAAGATTGTACACGCACTAAGCAAAAAGTGCAAGCCTTTTACTGTATTTTTATTTAGAGGCTGTTGGCGTAAATACATTTTGAATTTCGCTCCATACATTTCCAAAGAAGTTTTGAACTTTTTGAACAACTTGTCCAACAAAACCTTTTGCTCCACGGACACTTTCTGTGACCACATTCGATTGCTCCACATCGTAAGCAGCTAATGCTTCTACTGTTCCGTGATCTTTACCATCCACATATCCTAGATTTTCACCTGGCATTTCAAAGGTCAATGTTCCGACCGTTTGTCCTGCTTGAACAGGCGCTTTTACTTTTCCATCTTCTGTTTTCAACTCATCTAACGGAATAAAGCCTATTTTAATTTGGCTAAGGGCTGTCCCTTTTGGAACGGCTGCAACAAAAGGTTTTCCATAGTCAACACTCAACGTTTCTTCCGTTCCACCTTCCAGAGGAATCGGCGCTAAATTTTGCACGGATTTCCCAGGAGAACCGACAATAAGTCCTTCGTACTTTTTGAACAGTTCATCTAAAAGATGTCTTGTGACTTTAAATCGGTTTAGTGGCTCTTTAGAACCCATACTCACCACAATCACAGAAAATCCATTTCTTGTTGCTGTTGTCGTAATTGAAGCTCCACCGGATTCACTCGTTCCAGTCTTCAATCCTGTTACGCCTTCATACTCAAACAAGAGCCCTGGAAGTAAGTAATTGAAGTTATCCATTTTAGTTGTTCCTGATCCATTAGGACGGAAAGTTTGAGTTGAAATCGATGAAATCTTCAAAATCTCAGGAAAATCATTCACTAAATTTTTAGCAATAATTGCAACAGAACGAGCAGACATACTATTTTCATCTTCGTCTCCAAAAGCTGGATTTTTTTCGCTGCCACCATATTTATTCGGTAATCCTGTTACATTAATAATTGTCGCGTCCTTAATGCCCCACTCGTTTAATTTTGCTTTCATTCGTTCAATCCAATTTGCCTCGGAACCACCAATATATTCGGCAATTGCAAGAGTGGCTGCATTGGCTGAATAAATCGAGATAGCATCAAAAAGTTCTTTGATTGTATATTTTTCATTTGGCCATAGTGGCACATTGGATAAATTATAATTGGCACTTAATTGATTTGCTCTGGCACTAATTGGGATTTTTGTTTCCCAAGTGATTTCTCCTTTTTTTATCGCTTCTAAAATTAAATATTGTGAAATCATTTTACTCATTGAAGCAATTCCACGAACTTCATCTTGATTTTTTTGCATCAAAATTTTTCCACTCGTTTGCTCGATTGCAATGTAGCTTTGTACATCTTGAATCGCAGCTGCTTCTTCTTTTTCTTTTGCGGCATCTTGCGCATAAATAACTGGCGTGAAACTCGCTGCACTCATAGCAAAAACGCTAAGGGCACACACGAATTTTTTCATCCATTTACGAGGACCTTTCATGTTTTTATATCTCCTAAATCTCTCAAATCTGCTTACTCATGTTACCGAAAAAATAAAGGAAAAACAATGGTAATCTGATTAATCTTTTATTACAAAATTGCGCTTATTTTTAATCTCATATTCGCTTTCTGTTCGAGGAAAAAATATTATTGTATCCACATCAACAATGGATGCCCTTCCATCTTTTAATAAGAAAAAAACACAAAAAGAAAAGTGTTTTTTTCTTGTTGTGTTTTCTTTAAAATCCTTTATGTTTTTCTAGAAATTGTTCTTCTTCTAATGTCGATTTTCTTCCTAAAATTTGATTTCGATGGGGATATCTACCAAATTGTTCAATAATCGCACGATGAGCCAATTCATATTTTTTTCGACGTTCTAATCCTGGTTCGTCAAACCATTTTGCTGCCCAATCATGAATCCACAAGGACTCCGAATGCATGAAAGGCATCACAAGAAATCCTTGCTCCTCTATTGTCAATTCCTTCCAATAAGGTAAAGTTTCCTGTGCAAGCACTAGTGCTAAAGAATCCGCAGCAAAAGCTTTTGCATTCTCACGAAACATATTTCTTGAGAATTGATCCAGAACAATTATTTCGGCTAGACGACCTCGCGGAGTCTTGCGCCAGTGAACCGTTTCGCCTGAAACGATAGCCTCATAAGCGGGAAGAAATCTCGTTCGAATTTCTTCATCAAACTCCTCCGATTTTTTAAACCAATCTGAAGGGGCACATTCTTTAAACCAGAACTCTAATACTTCTTGGGGCGAAACAATCATTATCCAATCGCTTCTTTCTTCGTTTTTTCATCTAGCTGATCGTTCATTCTTCCGTATTTATAGCCTTGCAAATCGACAGTTACAAATAAGAAGCCTAACTCTTGCATCATCTGATTAATCTCTTCGTGATTTTTAACTAATTTTTCAATTTGGTCTGCCCCTACTTCAATACGAGCCAAATCTTGATGCACGCGAACACGTACCGGTTCAAATCCACGTTTTGCAAAATATTCTTCCGCCTTAAACACCGCTTCAACTTTTTCAGGCGTAATACGAGTTCCGTAGGGGAAACGAGAAGCTAAACTGCAAGAAGGAGTCTTATTCCAGTTCGTCACTCCGGCACGTTTGGCTAATTCACGAATTTCTGATTTATATAATCCAGCTTCTTGCAAAAGACTACGCACGCCTTCTTCATTACGCGCCTTCACACCGGGACGATAATCGTTGATGTCGTCCATAATTAATCCATCTGAAAGAACTGTAAAACCTTCTCCTTCCACATTCTTTTTGATGGTTTGGTAGAGCATTTTCTTACTGTAATACCAACTATTCGGCGTGTTTGAAGCAATGTGCGAATCGGATAACTCTTCCATTTCAAGTCCTAATACACGAGCACCCATTTCTGTTCCTAAATCGATTGCTTCACTAAACTCTCGGTCAGAAAACAATTCCGAGTTCACGACTGCCGCAATCACATTGTCACGTCCTAGAGTATCCACTGCAATCTTCAATAAATAGCTACTATCGATTCCTCCAGAATAGGGAACTACAATTTTCCCCACTTCTTTTAACAATTCGCGTAATCGTGCTTCTTTTTCATCCATTTTTTGTTCCTTCTTTCTATCCTAAAAGCTTTCTCGACCTGTAAATTCTTCCAAGTATGCTTTATCTAAAATTAGTAATTTCTGGTTATGAATTTCAACGACGCCTTCTTCTTTTAAATCATGAATAATGCGGTTTACGCTATTACGAGTAGAGATTCCACAAAAGCCAGCAATATCTTCATTCGTAACATTAAAATCGATGAGGATTCCATCTTCTACTTCCACGCCAAATTGATTCATCAATTTATATAGGAAGGAACAGACCGCCCCTTTTTTCCCATTCATCGTCATATATTGCAATGATTCAATGGTTTCAGACAATTTATTCCGGTAATATTCCCGAATATAATCTTGTAAGTGTTTATCATCTCTTACGTATTCCCAAAACTTAATGCGAGGAATACGGTAGAAAGTTGCCTCGTCGCTCTCAATGCGTACGTTAAAAGGTGCTGATGTATAGTTAGAAACTTCGTCACGAACAAGTGAAACGATATCCACGGGCGTAACGTACTCTAAATTAAACTCCCGACCATCTTTCATAATGATACTAGTCTTCACTACCCCATCAATTAATACATAAGTATAGGCTTGTTCTAAACCACGGTATGCCAGGTACATGTGTTTTTTCTTCTTAATAATAGGGGTATTTTCTTTCTCTAAAAAATCGATTAAGTATTTTTCACTGTTCAAATTGAACACTCCTCTAAGACAATTTCCTATACACACTATTATCATCTTACCACGAAAATATACGTTAACAAATGTTACTAACCTTTGAGACTTCTGCTAAGAGTTATTTGAGTATACTTATAATCGTCAAACAAATTAAAGGAGATGTTATCATGGTTGAAATTAAACTACCTTACGACAAAAAGACAATTACTGCTGTAATTCCTGACAAAAACTTTGCTGGATTACTTGAATCAAAAGCGGAAAACTACCACAATCCACTTTCTGAACAAGAAACAGTGGAAAAATCAATAGATAACCCAATTGGTAGCAAAACTTTAGAAGAATTAGCAAAAGGTAAAAAAGATATCGTATTAATCAGTTCTGACCATACACGTCCAGTTCCTTCACATATCATTACACCAATCATTTTACGTCGTATCCGTAGTGTAAACCCAGACGCTCGTATCCGTATTTTAGTTGCGACTGGTTTCCACCGTCCTTCAACTCGTGAAGAGTTAATTAACAAATACGGTCAAGAAATCGTGGACAACGAAGAAATCGTAATGCACATTTCTACAAACGACGAAGACATGGTTAAAATCGGTCAATTACCTTCAGGTGGTGACTGCATCATCAACCGTATCGCTGCTGAAGCAGACTTATTAATCGCTGAAGGATTTATCGAAAGCCACTTCTTCGCTGGATTCTCTGGCGGACGTAAATCTGTTCTTCCTGGGGTTGCTTCCTATAAAACAATTATGGCAAACCACAGTGGTGATTTTATCGATTCAGAAAAATCACGTACTGGTAACTTAGACCACAACCCAATCCACGAAGATATGTTATACGCAGCACGTACTGCAAACTTAGCCTTCATCGTAAACGTTGTATTAGATGGTGAAAAACATATCATCGGTTCATTTGCCGGAGACATGGTTGAAGCCCACAAAGTAGGTTGCGAATTCGTTCGTGAATTAGCTCATGTAACTAAAATTCCTTGCGATATCGCCGTTTCAACAAATGGTGGTTTCCCATTAGACCAAAACATCTATCAAGCTGTTAAAGGAATGACTGCTGCTGAAGCAACAAACAAAGAAGGCGGCGTGATTATCATGGTTGCTGGATGTCAAGATGGTCACGGTGGTGAAGGTTTCTACCGTAACTTAGCAGACGTTAAAGATCCTAAAGACTTCTTAGAACAAGCCATTAACACTCCAAGACTTGAAACAGTTCCAGACCAATGGACTTCACAAATCTTAGCGCGTATTCTAGTGCATCACCATGTAATCTTTGTATCTGACTTAGTTGAACCAAGTCTTATCACAAACATGCATATGGAATTAGCGAAAACATTTGACGAAGCTCTTGCACGTGCCTTCGAACTTCAAGGAGCAGACGCAAAAGTAACAGTTATCCGCGATGGATTATCTGTCATCGTCGAAGATAAATAATATGAAGCAAGAAGAAATCCTACAACAAGTTAAAGATGGACGCCTCTCAGTCGAAGAAGCGTCCACCCTTCTAAAAGGGATTGAAGACATTGGGTACGCGGCCATTGATCTTTCTCGCCAAAAGCGCAATGGATTTCCAGAAATCATCTATGGTGAAGGAAAAAACATTGAGCAATTAATTGGCATCATCACGGCAATGAACGAGCATAAAACAGCCATTCTTGCGACACGAGTGAACGCTGAAAAAGGTGAAGCTCTGTCACAGGCTTTCCCTGAGGGTATCTATGAACCTCTCGGACGTACCTTTGTCCTTAACCCAATCGCACCCAAACATGAACACTACATCGCAGTTGTTACAGCTGGTACAAGCGACATTCCTGTTGCCGAAGAAGCGGCTGTCACTGCTGAGACATTCGGAAATCACGTCAAACGTATTTACGACGTCGGAGTTGCGGGGATTCACCGCCTCTTCAATCGTCTCGAAGACATCCAAGGCGCTAGCGTCGTAATTGTCATCGCCGGAATGGAAGGTGCTCTTGTCAGTGTTGTCGGTGGGTTAGTAGACGTTCCTGTAATTGCCGTTCCAACCAGCATCGGATACGGAACGAATCTTCAAGGCGTGACGACTTTACTCAGCATGCTGACTTCTTGTGCAAGCGGCGTTACTGTCGTAAACATCGACAACGGTTTTGGTGCAGCCTATTCAGCAAGCATGATTAACAACATTCGAGGAGGACTCGCATGAGCACATTATATTTAGAACCATTTTCTGGGCTGAGCGGTGATATGCTAAATGCTCTTCTACTCGATTTAGGAGCCGACCGCAAGCATCTAGAAGAAGCCCTTAAGACCCTTTCGCTCGACGGTTATCATCTTCATGTAGACCGCATCGCGAAAAGTAGTATTTGGGGAACAGACTTCGATGTGCATATGGAACATGGTGAAAAAGACCATGGCATCGCTGGTGACTTTGATCATCACCATCATGACCATCACCATGAGCACGAACATACACATGAACATGCTCATTCACATGCGCACGAAGAACACACACATGCACACACGCATGAACATTCACAGCCACACGATCATCATCATGACCACGAACATACTCACGACGGTCATTCTCATAAGCATACACATAGTCATCATCACCATCACGGAGAAGTTCGTGGGTTGAAAGAAATCGAAACGATTATTCTTTCAAGTGGTGTCAGTGACTTTGTAAAAGAAAAAAGTTTGGAAGTATTCCGTGACATCGCACAAGCGGAAGCGAACGTACACCAAATGCCTGTGGAGGAAATTCACTTTCATGAGGTTGGCGCAACAGACTCTATCATCGACATCATGAGCTTCTTCATTTTGTGGGAAACACTCGACATCGATACGGTTTACAGCACTGCTGTCACAGAAGGTAGCGGAACAATTACCGTTGCACACGGAGTCATGCCTGTACCAGTACCTGCTGTAATGCAATTAAGACTTGGAACTGCCATTCCATTCTCACAAGACTTTGACATTCATACAGAGCTTGTGACACCAACCGGCCTCGCTCTCTTTAAGGCCATCCGCCCAGTATTTGCACAACCTTCAAATCTAACTGCTACAAAAGTCGGTTATGGTTTTGGGAAACGTGACACGGGTAAATTCAATGCGTTACGCGGAACACTCTTAGAGAAAAGTACACTTTCTCATCGAGTCGTGACTTCCCATAACGATGAAATCATTCAAATCGATACAACCATCGATGACCAAAGCGGTGAAGAGCTTGGCTACATCATGAGCCTTTTATTAGAGGAAGGCGCGCTTGATGTGCATTACACTCCCGTTTACACAAAGAAAAACCGTCCGGCAACACATCTCACGCTTCTCATTCAAGAAGGAGACCTCGAACGGTTTACAGCCATTTTATTTAAGCAAACTTCAACCATTGGCTTTCGTTATCAAAACGTCCAACGTAAAGTCATGACTCGCACTTTCCAGACGCAACAAACGAGCCTCGGAGCGGTGAAGGTAAAGAAAAACCAATACGGTACTTTTACAAAATCAACCTTAGAATATGAAGACTGCGCCAGAATCGCCCACGAAACAGGATTATCGATTCAAGCCGTCTATCAACAATTAATAAAAGAATTACATTAAGGAGAATCAACCAATGGATCAAACATTTATGCATTTATTATTATCAGAATTTATGGGAACTGCCCTCATGATTATCTTCGGGGTCGGCGTACACTGTGATGACGTCTTGAAGAAAACAAAATACGCTGGATCAGGTCACTTATTCGCCATCACAACATGGGCATTCGGTATCACTGTTGCTTTATTTATCTTCGGTGGTGTAAGTATCAACCCTGCGATGGCGCTAGCTAAAGTTGTTTTAGGAGTACTTCCTGCAGAACAATTCATTCCAATCGCAATCGCTGAATTCTTAGGCGCATTTGTTGGTGCGGTAATCGTATGGTTCATGTACGCAGACCACTTCACAGCTTCTGAAGGACTTGTTGATGGCGTTGCAATCCGTAACATCTTCTCAACAAACCCTAACTGCCGTAACTTACCACGTAACTACTTCGTCGAAGCATTTGCAACTTTCATTTTCTTAACAGCAATCTTAGCAACTGAAAATGTAAACAAAGAATTATTACCAATCGTGGTTGGTTTAATCGTATGGGCTGTCGGTATGGGTCTTGGAGGTACAACTGGATTCGCGATGAACCAAGCTCGTGACTTAGGACCTCGTCTTGCTTACCAATTATTACCAATCAAAAACAAAGTCAATAACGACTGGCAATATGGATTATTAGTACCTGGTACTGCTCCATTCGTTGGTGCTGTATGTGCTGCATTCTTCGTTCGTTACTACTTAGGTTACTTTATGTAATATTTAAAATAGAACTATTAAACCCGTGTGGATGTCTTCTACTTCATCCACACGGGTTTTTGATTGTCATCAATACTATTCTGTTTTTTTCTTCTCATCGGCTTTTTGCAACGTCGGTTCTATTTTAAATTCTGAGAAAACAAATGTATTAGTTTCCACTTTACCAGTGTAATAGCCCTCCGAGTCAATCTTATCAATTGTAATCTTAATATGAAGACCTTTCTTTCCAGTATCATACGCTAATGTTGGTGCTAAAAATACTCTTTTCCCATCTTTTTTCATCTGAATATAGAAATTCCCAATCTTATCTGTATCCTTAGAAATCGCAACAGCCCCCTTCGTACGTGACTGCCCTCCGATTAATGTGATAGAAACACGATCCGTTGCACCAGTACTATCAGAATCTCGAAATTCACCAATAATAATTTCCTCAATTTCCTTATCCGTATTATTAATAATCTCATAGCTAAATTCCGCATTGGCATTCTCATTCGTGAAAAAGACACGAATGGCTAGCCATGAACAGACTGCCATTAGCAGAATGATTGCTGCGCTTGCGACCCATTTCCCCACAGACCATTGTTTTAGATTGTATGTCATTTCTTATCCCTCCTTCTAAATCAGGTGCTTTTCAATTCGAATTATACCTCTACTTTTTTAAAACACAATACCCTTTAATTATTTTTACAAATACAAAAACAAAAAACAGCCGACTATTTCTAGTCAGCTGTGTTGTGTTTACTTGCATCGATAATTTTCTTACGGTAATCCTTGTTCCGTCTTAGCGTGAAATAGTCTGGAACGGGATCTTGGCCACCTCTTATAAATGGATGGCATCTGCAAATGCGTCCACAACCCATCAATACGCCTTTTAGCGCGCCATGCTTTTCAACCGCCTGAATCGTATAGCTCGAGCAGGTTGGTCTGTAGATACATGAAGGCGGGAATAATGGAGAAATCCACTTTTGATATCCTCGCACGAGTGCAATCATGATTTTTTTCATCTCTATACTGCTTTCTTAATTAATGAATCTGAAGAAAGCTTCTACTCCTTCTGCTGCAATTACTGTATAAACGTATAATGTGACTGGTTTTGCGATTAAACAAATGGCCACGAATTTCTTAAAGGTCATATGACTAAGTCCTGCCACCATACATAGGAAATCGTCTGGGAATCCAGGAAGGACCATTGCGCCAAAGAAGAAGCGCTCGAAATGCTTTCCTTTGTCTAAATAACCGATGTATTTATTGTACGTATCATCATCCACGAACGCCTTCGCCAATGTCTCCCCATAGCGACGAGCCAACCAGAAGTTGATACAAGAACCAATCATGATCCCCACAAAGTTATATACCCACCCGTAGAACGGCCCAAATACAATATGTCCGATGACACAGGTTAGGCCTCCAGGAATAATCGGATATACCACTTGAGTAATTTGAATAATAATAAAAATAAGAATGCCGACCCAACCCGAATTCGCCACACTTTGTTGGAAAGGCCCATCAAGTGCAAAATAATCATTTTTTGCGACTAGCCATCCTAAAATAATGGTTAAAATAATCCCGATAACGGTCACGATTCGTATAATTTTACGATTTAATTCGATTGCTTTTGATGTATCCACAATGAACTCCTTAAACTATTGATAGTTGCATTATAACAGACAAACTTAAAAAATCCTTCGAAAGTTTCTTACGTTTTGCTTAAGATTCGTGATTTTCTAGGTTCCACGGTTTTACAACGGTAATATGATCCATTAATGCTTCTTGGCGTCCTAGTTGCTCTAGACGTGCCTTACGACGTTCTTCGTAGCCACTGCAGATGAACTTCTCTTCATCTGTTTCTGGAATGATGGCATCTACCGTAAAATCTGTTTCTCCTTCACGAGGAAGTGCCACAAATGTCCAAAAGCTTGTCGCCGCTAAATAGCGTTCGCCGTTTAACACATCTTCTCCGACCACTTTACAGAAGACTTCCACACTCTTCTTCCCTGTTCCTGAGATATACGTTTCTACGCAGACAGAATGTCCTAATGGAAGTGGTTTTAAATAGTTCATCGCGTCCACCGATGCCGTTACTGCAAGACGACGGCAATGACGGGAGACCGTAATCGATGCACAGTCATCAATAATTCGCGTTAAATTTCCTCCGAATAGTGTGTTATGCATATTCACATCGAATGGGAAAATTCTACGCGCTTGAATCGCACGAGTTTGGCTACATGTTTTAGATTGCATTTTCTTAGCTCCTTGGTTGTTTTACTGTTCTATTCTAACATGAAACCAAAATGCGTTCAAAGACACTCAAATTATGGCTTCTATGAATCCTCTGGATTTTTGATAATAGCTGTAACGTTGCACCGGTGAGAGCCTTAAGTCTCTCACCTTCAAAGCCTCAAAGAGGGCGTATGGAATAAATTCCAACGCCCTCTTATTCGTTTTGATGCATATTCACGTTACTGCTATTATAAAATCCGAGGATTCTCCGAAACCATATTATAAGTGTTCTTCTCTCTTCCCCGAATAAAAGCAATATCCACATACGTTATTTTTTCTTTGCGCGTTTGGCTTCGTGAATCAGTTTCAATGCTCTCTTTCTTGTTTTGATATTTGGGCTCTTCATTTGACGATATGCTGTTGCTAAATCTTGTTTCATAACATACACCTCCTATTATTTCTCTCGTAGTTTACCAACTTGCTTTTTTAATACCAGGAATTAATCCTATATGCGCTAATTCTCTGAATTTAATACGTGACAAGCCAAATTTACGCATATATCCTCTTGGTCGGCCATCTGTTTGATCACGAAACTTCAATCGGTTCGGATTTGAATTTTTAGGCAGTTTTCTTAGTCCGTCAATGTCTCCAGCTTGCTTCAAGGCATAACGTTCTTCGGCGTAACGTTCGATGAGCGCTTTTTGTTTTTCATACTTTGCAATTTTAGATTTCTTTGCCATTTTCTTCTCTTCTTTCTAAATCGTAATTGTTACGTTTTAAATTGTATCAATTGTTTCCTTTAAAATCAAGTGGTTTATACCAATAAAAAAAGAGAGCCTTTTTCAAAGCTCTCCTTCAAATCGTATTTATTTAAAATTAGTCAATCCCAACTTCTTTACGAACAACGTCAGCAATACGTGTTACGTAGTCGTGAACGAGTTCATCCGTTGGTGCTTCAACCATAACACGAACAAGTGGCTCAGTACCACTTGGACGAACAAGCACACGTCCGTTTCCATCCATCTCAGCCTCTACAGCATCGATGACTTCTTTAATCGCTGGAACTTCCATCACACCATTTTTATCGCTCACACGAATGTTTACTAATTCTTGTGGGTATGTTGGTACTTCACTGGCTAATTCGCTTAATGATTTGCCAGTTTGTTTCATAACATTCATTAATTGAATTCCTGAAAGTAATCCGTCGCCTGTAGTGTTTAAATCAAGGATAATAATATGTCCTGATTGTTCCCCACCGAAGTTGTAGTTGTTTTTGCGCATTTCTTCAACCACGTAACGGTCACCAACTGCTGTTTGAAGAGCAACCATTCCTTCAGCTTCTACCGCTTTATGGAATCCTAGATTACTCATAACGGTTGATACGATTGTATCTTTACTTAAAGTCCCTTGGTTCTTGAAGTGTTTACCAAGGATGAACATGATTTTATCGCCATCAACGATTGTTCCATTTTCATCCACTGCGATACAGCGGTCGCCATCCCCATCAAAACTCAAACCGATATCTGCTCCCGTTTCTTTTACGAACTCCACTAAGGCTTCTGGATGTGTTGACCCAACGCCATCGTTAATGTTCACGCCGTTCGGTTTATCACCCATTGTGTGGAAGTCTGTGTCTAAGTCAGCGAATAAACGCGTTAACATGGAAGCTGTTGCTCCATTTGCGCCGTCTAAAGCAACTTTCATCCCTGATAGAGAATCAACCGTATTTTGTAGGAATTGGCTGTATTTCAATGTTCCTTCTAAGTATTCATCTACTGTTCCTAATGCGTCTGTAGAAGGACGTGGTAATGTGTCTTCTTCGGCATCTAATAATGCTTCGATTTGCGCTTCTGTTTCATCTGTTAGTTTAAATCCATCTCCCCCGAAGAATTTAATTCCGTTATCTTGAGCAGGATTGTGGGATGCTGAAATCATAACCCCAGCTACAGCGCCTTGTACTCGTGTTAAATAAGCTACCCCTGGAGTAGGAATCACACCAAGTTGCATGACTTCAATCCCAACAGAGAGTAATCCAGCGATTAAAGCATGCTCTAATAATTGACCAGAAATACGAGTGTCACGCCCCACTAATACGCGTGGATGTGCATTTCCTTCTGCTTGTTGTAATAATACATAACCACCATAACGGCCTAGTTTAAATGCTAATTCTGGTGTTAATTCTGCGTTAGCTACGCCACGAACACCATCTGTTCCAAAATATTTGCCCATAAATTTCTCCTTTAGCCTTATCTGGCTTGTGTTGTCTGTTCTTGTGTCGTTGTTTGCTCTTGTGTTGTTTCGGACTCTTTAGTTGTTTCTCGTGAATCCAAAATACCATGATCTACCACCGTAATAGTGACCTCAACTGCTTCTGGGGTAATACTATTGACACCAGATGGTAGTGTTAATGTTACTGTTTTTTTCGTGGTTTGAGTCACGTTGCTCACATCTACCACTACTGGAATAGCTGTAATTTGATTTAAAATCGATTGAGCTCCTAAGATTGTAACTTGCTTAGTAGTAGAATTCAATGAATATGAATAACGTGAAGTACCACCAGTTGTCGTAAAGACAAGAGGGACTGTTTTGGAGCTAGAAGAAATTGGCACTCGAACTTGTACACGTTCTGGCTCAATTTTCACTGCAACAGGTTTTCCTGTGGCATCCAAAGCTTGTAGTTGTGCTGTAGTCGTATAGTCTGATTTTGTCCCTTCAGGAATCGTAACTTTTGCGACTACTTTTTCCACTTGATTTAAAATCGAATCCGCAGCTTTGACTGTAACTGTTCCCGGAGAGGTCAAGCCATCTCCAACTTGATAGCCATTGCCAATACTTGAAGAATCAACCGTTACATTAACAGGGAACTCTTTAGTATTCTTCTTCTCGATGGTAATTTCAACACTTTCTGGTGAAACAATACCAGTCACTCCAGTTGGAAGTCCTGATACTGAAAGAGAAATCGTATGCTTTCCTTCCCCTAACTCTGTTAAATTTGGCGTAGTCACTTTGTACGAACCATTGCTAGATGTGCTTAAAATCAAACTGCTTGGTCCTTCAAGACGTAAAGCAACAGAATCTGGCAAGCCTGTTACCGAATATTCTTCACTGTTGATATCCACATAAATTGGCACATTTGTAATCGTGTTTGAACTTGATTGTGGATTTAATGTGCTGGAACGCAATCCGGAATTAGAGTCTTTAGCTAAAATAAATAGAAAGATACTTAGAATTAAAGACATCAACATGAGAAATGATTTTTTATTCATCCAATTAGCCATTCGAACGACCCCCTTTAAAGAGTGCACGTATCCAACGAACGACTGCTGGATCCATCTCATCGTCTCCTTCTACCACTAAATGTTGCGACAAGACGTGAATTAATTCTTCAGAAGAAAGCTCTCGGTGTAATTTTTCGCGAATCGCTACACTCACTTTCCCCGTTTCTTCAGAGATGATAATCGTAATCGCATCACTCACTTCACTTAAACCAATCGCAGCACGGTGACGTGTTCCTAACTCTTTTGGAATCATCATGTTCTCAGACAGCGGTAAATAGCAGGCCGCTGCAGCAATATGATAATCACGAATAATCATTGCCCCATCATGTAATGGTGTATTTGGAATAAAAATATTCGTAATCAATTGATTAGAAATCTCAGAGTGAATCGGAATCCCAGTATTAATAAATTCTTCTAGAGAATTCCCTTGTTCAATCGAAATTAGAGCTCCAATTCTTCGTTTTGCCATATATTGAATGGCTGTATTCAACTCATTAATCATAATTTCTGCTTCATTGGCACTTTCTGATTTGCGTGAGAAGAAATTCGAACGTCCGATATGTTCCAATCCACGACGAATCTCTGGTTGGAACACAATCAAGGCAGCCACAACCCCCCACTGAATCACGAAGTTCATAATCCAGTCTAAAGTAGTTAGCCCAAGGAAAAAACTAATAAATTTCATTGCGGCAATTGCCGCAATTCCTTTCATTAAATGAATCGCCCTTGTTCCTTTAATAATCACTAAAATATTATAGAGAATGTACCAAACAATCAAAATATCAATCAGATTGCGAAAACTCCCCCATGAAAATAAACTATTCCAATTTATTTGCATAAAGTTAACCTCTCTTCCACCAATATGTACCTTTCTATTATAGCACAGATAAGAGCTAAACGAAAAAAAGCGCGGATTTTAATGAAGACATTCGTTAACTTCTTCTGTTTTTCCTTAGGGGGAAAAATAAAAAACGTTCTACCAAGTTCGATGATAGAACGTTTTATGATTTTTATTCCCCTTCTGTCTCTGTATTCGCAATGTAGTAAGAATACCCACCAGTCACTGCTACCACCACTACTAGAATCATCGTAGCTACCAAAATTGCAATATTATTTACCATAAAGATTGCTGTTAAAATCATTAATATTCCAGCAATAATAGAAGCAAAACCAAAGAATCGTTGTGTTTTTCGGAAAGCTACATCATTATTTTTTAGCCATGACGCACGGAATCCAAAGTATTTTGTATTGTCTTTAATCTTAGGAAAGAGATTTCCAATCAGGATAAAGAAAATCCCAAGGATGAATGTCAAAAAACGTCCTATTTGTGTCCCAATCGTCACTCCATTTAAAAACAACCAAAATTGAAAATAAGCAACAACATTCAGCAATAGCAGAACTAACCAACTAATAGAACGAGCGGTTTTCACATTCCCCCCTGTTAATTTAGGAGAAGTGCTAGCAATACGAATGATAAATCCAACAATGGCCACAATCACCGGATATATTAAAATCGTAAACCGATTGGCGGTGCCGGTAACATTTCCAGAAAAGTCGAAATTAGATACAATGGTCTCCGGTAAGAACCACACCACCACTAGAGCCACAACGAGTGGTGCGAACATCAATGCAATATAAGTATATTTTTTTATTTGTTTTACTTGTTCCATGTTATTTTCCCCCAATAATTTGATTGATCCATACAATCGCTTCATCCAGTACGGTCAAATTCAATTCATAATAAATAAAGTTTTTATAACGTGTTTCGTAGATTAAATCTGCTTGTTTTAATTTTCTAAGATGATAAGACAAAGCTTGCGGCGTCATCCCAATTAACTCCGCTAAATCACCTGTATTGGTCTTCCCTTTACGCAGAATTTCTAAAATTTGACGGCGCGTTTCGTCCGAAAGAGCAGACATTACTTCATTAACAGCCATCTCCTCAACTTCTTTCTATTTAAATTTATCTTTAAGTAGATTATACTCCTGAGGGATGTAAAATGCAACACCTATTTAAAATATTTTTTAATAGATTTTCGTGTAAAAGAAAGATGATACCTATGATTTCTTATGGATTGGTTTATCATCGCGGTAATAAACCAATCCGTAAGTTCCTTCGGTATCATCTTTTTAAACTTGTTCTTCTCCTGAGAGTGTATCTGCCACTAAAGTGCGTCACTTAAGCGTGCGAACTCTTCAATTGTCAGTGTTTCTGCACGTCTAGTTGGGTCGATACCTGCTACTTCTAATGCAGCAGCTAAGCTTTCTTTTGTATGGCTATTTCCAACGTAGGCTTTAGCTAAATTATTCCATAGCGTTTTACGACGTTGCACGAAACTGTTTTTCACGAGTGCGAAAAATTTCGCTTCGTCTTTCACTTCCACAAGTGGTTTTTCGCGACGTTTTAACACCAGAATCGCAGAATCCACATTTGGAGCTGGATTGAAGACCGTCTTCGGCACGATAAATCCAATGCTTGCCTCGCAGAAATATTGAATCGCAATCGTCAAGGATCCATACGCCTTCGAATTTGGCTCAGCCGTCATTCGTTGCGCCACTTCTTTTTGCATCATCATCGCAAAACCATCGATTGGTAATTTTGATTCCAATAAATTCATAATGATTGGCGTTGTAATATAGTACGGCAAGTTGGCCACGACTAATAACGGCTCATTAATGTCGAAATGCTCTCCGATGACTTGCTCCAAGTCGACGTCCAAGATGTCGCTATGAACCACCGTTACGTTATCGTATGGAGCCAATGTTTCATCGAGCACTGGCAACAAACGGCCATCGATTTCAAACGCCAGCACTTGTTTGGCTTCTCTTGCTAGACGTTCGGTCAACGCACCAATCCCTGGTCCGATTTCAATGACGTTTGTCGTTTTGTCGACTCCCGCCACTTCTAGCATACGCGTTAAAATATTCGGTTCAATTAGGAAATTTTGCCCTAGACTCTTCTTCACTGTTAGCCCATGACGTTCCATAATCTCGCGCGTTCTTTTCGGCGTCGCGATATCCTTTATTTCATTCATGTTTGTCCTCATTTTCTAAGACAGCCTCAAGTGCCGTCCTTAATTGTTCTTCTGTAATACCAAATAATTGTAATCTTTTCGCGAACTGTTTTCCATTCGTATGGCCAATTTTTAGAAAATCCGCCACCGCTTGACGTCTTGTTGCTGAATCTGGTCGTCCGACAAACCCAAGCGCCATCAGGGTTGCCTGCGAAATCACTGGTTCTCCCGTTACTGTTGAAATCTCATGCACCGATTCGAGTGCTCGCTGAATCGCTTCGGTACTCGCGTGTTCCACCCCTAGACTCTTATGATTGTCTTTTCTGACGGCTTCTTCGCGTTCGATAAAGGCATGTTTCACTCCAGGTACGTGCTCTTGAATGATGTTACGAATACGAGTCCCCGGATAATCAGGGTCCGTAAAGACAATCACTTCACGCGTTTGCAGCGCCTTTTGTATGAGCGCAATGGTTTCTTCGTCAATTGCCGAACCGTTTGTTTCAATCGTTTCGATATCCGGATAGATTTCTCTCAAGCGTCTTGTATCGTCTCGCCCTTCTACGACAATGACTGGATTCATAACAAGCCTCTTTCTTCCATGCGGAATAGCTTGATAGCATTTTGTGTCGTTTGATGGGCCACTTCTTCCCAAGCAAGGCCGCGTTCTTTGGCAATCGTTTCAACGACATAGCGCGTATATCCAGGTTCGTTTCTCTTTCCACGGTAAGGAACGGGTGCTAAATACGGCGCATCAGTTTCCACTAACATACGGTCGAATGGAACTAATTTTGCACATTCACTAACTTGTGGCGCATTTTTAAAGGTCGTCACACCGCTAAAGGAAATATGCATGCCTAAATCTAAGAAACGCTTCATAAATTCCATGTCCCCATTATAACTATGCATAATGCCTCCGATGTCTTGAATACCTTCTTCTTTTAGAATCTTGTAGCAATCTTCTGTCGCATCGCGGTTATGAATCACAATCGGTAATTTCATTTCTTTGGCAATCGCGATTTGGCGTCGGAACACCTTGTCTTGTTCCTCAGGCGTTGAATCTTTCCAATAGTAATCGAGTCCCATTTCCCCCATCGCTACCACTTGTGGATGCGTCAAACGTTCCTGTAGCCAATTTTCTATTTCTTTATTGTATTGATAGGCTTCAGTTGGATGCCATCCGATAATCGAAACCACTTCTTTGAACTCTTCACTGAGCTCTAGACTTCGCGTAATTGTATCCGTATCGAAACCCACCACCGCAAAGCGCGTCACTGCCAGTTCCTTTGCACGCGCGATAACCTCTTTTTCTTCTCCTTTAAACGCAGATACATTTAAATGCGTATGCGTATCAAAAATATTAAACATTATTCCACGCCCTTCGTTACTATCATAATTATATTAGTCATTAAATTTCACCATGAATAATTAAGGAAAATTAATCTAAGCACTGATGTACTATTCGTGTTACATCTTCAATTAAAATACTATCCGTCAAATCCGCTGTACTCATAGTTTTCAAAATTCTCTTTATTTTTGTATAGTATTCTTTTTCTACCACTGTTTCCCTCAGATTATTTATATTATATTTCTTACCAATTTTATTAAACTCACACCACACTATTAAAGCAACCCTTGAATAAATTTGAAGCTTCTTAATTTTTTCATCGGAGGTTGTATGAAATAAATTACTTAACAAAAATATATAATTCAAATAAATATAAGTGCACGGAAACATTGGATAGATTTCAAAAATTAAAGAGGTATAAAATATATGGATTGCTTGACTAAAAATTCCATATAAAATAAATTTTACCAATTCAGCATCCGTTAACTCTTCAGGGAAATTGCCAGAATAATTTTCCCGATAATAATCTAACCTATCTTTTAACATTCTATCAGGTCTATCCTCTTCACAAAAGAATACCTGTGATATTAACTCACTCTGAATAATCAAATCAGCATCTTCATAAGAATGAAGCTCATTTAAGTCTATACCTTTCTGAAAAAAGCTCATCACTATATTATCTACATTAGATCCTAGAATGTTCTTATTAAAATGAAAAAAACGTAAAGGTATAATATAAAAATTACTAATCTGCATTTCTAACAACGTAATTTCATTATCTACGGATTTTAAAATAGCACTTTTCATCTTTTTTCTAAACTTTGAATTAACCTTTGAATTTTTAGAAGTTTTATCTATAAATGATAAATAAGACACTAGTGGATCATCATATATTTGATATTTCCCCATTGAAAATAAAGATAAATTTCTTTTGTCTTCCAAATTTAGAAAAGATGTTGCTGAAAAAAAATAAGTATCAGATTTACCAAAAATATATTCCATACAAAAATCTATAATCTTTGAATTCTTATACCAAAATATTTTTAATCTATCTAAATAATAGCTGATTTCATCCGTTTCTAATTCTGATTTTATTTTTTTCAATAATTCTAAATATTCATTTTGAATACAATCAAACTCTCTCAGCATATTTTCATCCCTTTCTTAATTACTCACTAACTATAGGGAACTCTTTCTTTATTACTGACAAATGTTTTTCTAAAATCATTCCGACATCAAAGCTTACATCCTGTAAGGATTGAATGTTATCTATATCTGGAACGCCGTGATACTGATGCCCTGGAGAGATACATTTTAGAACAGAACTTTCTCTGATAGCCCCCCAAAGACCATGTTCAAATTGTGAATCATAATCATATTGATATTTGTATAAATCGTCTTCTCCAACTTGCTGAAATTTTTTTCTTATATTCTCATTTCCAAAATATCTAGTATCCATATCAGTAAACTCTTTATTTTGGAATTCTGACACTAGTAAATTTAAATAATGAAAATTAATATGAGCATTAGCGAGATCTGGTTGGGATTCAAGATACCTCTCTGAAATGAGTTTATAATTTCCTAGCCCATAGTATTGAAATTCTCTCCAAATATTCTCTTTTACTTGCTCATTTTCTATTAAATATTTGCTCATAACATAATTTTCAATACAAGACCTTACGATTGAACGCCCTGAAATCGTAGTTCCAAGATTATGATCAATAAGTTCGATTAATCTTTTATACGAATAAGTTAGTATACTCGTCAAAACAAATAATTTTTCATTAAACGGCTCTACATTTTGTAATAATGCTGTATAATATTTTAGGACTTTGTAAACCTCTTGCCTTATCTCATTTAAATCATAAGAGGTATTTTGGCTAATCTCCATATAGTAAACCTCGCAATCCGTTAATCTACCTATACTATCCCAAAATAACCGACTATACGGAAAATCAATTTCTTCAAAGGCAGTAGACAGTGTCATTTCTAAAGCACTTATTTGTGAACGTATCATCGATATTTCTACAGAATTTTCATCTAGATATGGATATTCTTTTAACCCTTCTATTAAGGCTTTTTGATGTGACAAAAAACGTAAATTCCCCTTCAACATTGAATAGTAAGTTATCAAATATCGAATATCTGCAGAAAGACTGCTGTGTTGATCGCTAACCTCTTTTAATACACTTTTTAGAGAATCGCTCCGCTCTTCAAATTCTCGATTACATGAATAAATTTTTTTAAGAATCGATTCTTCATTATCAGGTAGCACTAAAGCAAGGGGTGAAAAAATAGATAAATCAAAGTATTTTTCTAAAATTTCAAAAAATAATTTTTTCTCTGATTTTTTCAAATCTAACAAATGACTTATTGTTGGCAACGGAAGTCTCTCTTTTAAATCTATATTTTTAGATAATTCATTAAAAAAAGCCATTAGTTTTTCTAATTTTTCTGTTCGACAACCACCTTTCAAAACTAACCCTATCCAAATATACTCTGGTCCTCTTGCATGTTGCCAATCTAGATTTTTAGGAAGGGGTGAAACTATTTGGCTGAATTTAGATTTAAATATTCCCTTTTGAAAATCATGATCACTTAATTTACTGTACATCATTCACCTCGTACTATAGCTCTATGTTCTATACAATGTTAATTTTCTTAAGAAACTATTATTAATACCCTTTAATTACATTCACTTGTGCAGTTAATCTTATCTTGTTGCCCCATTTAAAAATGGGTTTGTCGCAATTTCATCTTTTAGCGTTGTTGGCTCCCCGTGTCCTGGGAAAATCACCGTTTCAGCAGGTAATGGCAATAAGTATTTGTGGATACCTTCCATTAACTCTTTGTGGCTTCCGTATGGGAAATCACTACGTCCAACGCTTCCTTTAAACATCACGTCCCCACCGATAACAAATCCATTTTCTCTGAAAATAAAGATGGTTCCACCAGGTGAATGCCCTGGAATATGCGCTAATTCCGGTTCAAAACTTCCAACTTTCCATTTGCCCATTTCTTTAGGGAAATAACCGTCCGCTGGCTTAGTGGTAATATTTTCTCCAGAGTAATATGAACGGTTCAATTCAGGATCGTGTAAAAATACTTTTTCCAACTCATTCATATACATTGGAATATTGTATTCCTCACGAAGCGCATCTACTGCTCCGATATGGTCTCCGTGTGCATGTGTTAATACAATCGCTACTGGCTTCAACCCTTCTTCTTTAATTAATTGTTTAATATCTTCGGCTTGTGCGCCTGGGTCAAAAATCACGGTTTCTTTATTTTCATCAATTAAAAAGTAGACATTTTCTTCTAAACGTCCTACTGGAATGCTTAATAACTCCATCTGTATTCCTCCTTTAGGTCTCCTCTTAACTCTACATAAAATAGTGAGTTCTTGCAATCAAAAAACGCCCAAGCATAGAGCCCAGACGTCTGTTGATTAATCATTGATTAATTTTTTCAAATCGATGGCTTTGTTTAATGCCGTCATCAACGGAATACCCGCTAATAATACGACGATTTCACCAAAGAATGTTTGCGCGTAGCTTAACCAGAATGGTAAACCTAATGCTAAGTTCAATTCAATCGCTACTAAGAAAATCATCACACTGAAGACACCTGCTAAAACAAACATACGTGTTTTAACGTCTTTCACTGATTTGAAGAAAAGTGCGCTGATAGCGAATGAAGCAATTGTATGTCCTAATCCGAATACTAAGTCATACAAACCTAGACCAGACGCTGACATAAAGACTGAGTTGACAAGTAATACACCGGCAACCACACCGATTCCGTATTTTTTGTCAAAAGCGAATAAGTGGTTCAACATTTCCGCAATACGAAATTGAACATCTCCGAATGCCATAAATGCTGTTAATGATGTAACGACCACATAAAGCGCTGCGATGATTGCGTTAATCACAATCAATTTTGATTTTTTATTTTGCATGTTACTGCCTCCTAGTTTTTTATTGAGGGATGGTTTCGAACCTCATCGGCAAAAACGCCATGTGCTATTGTACTATAAACAGCGTAAGATTGGTAGTCTTAAGTTGAATTTCTTTATCCTCTACAAATTTGTTCTTTGAATTTCTTCTTACACCGTTTGTGAGCCCCTTTGACAGAGGTAACCGACTTATCGAAGTGATCCGCCATCTCTTCAAAAGTCTGTCCGTCTAATACCCCTAGAAACACTTCTCTTTCAAAGCGAGATAAGTGATGGAAGTATTCTTCCGCATCCTCATGTAAAAATACTTGTTTCTCGCAAGATTCTACGGAAGCTGACATCAATGCTAGCTCCCCTTTATCCCCGTGGATTAGAAGATTATGAGGAACTACTCTTTGTCGATGCTCCCTTCTCAAACACTCCACTGCTAAGTTTTTTAGGCAGCGTTGATAATAACCCGCAAATGAAACAGCATGGTCTTCATTATATTTATCTAATGCTCGTAACATCATGACTCTAGCTTCTTGAGCAAAATCTTCTTGATCCATCTCATGAAAGAAATAATGATGATTCATACTGGCAATTAAAGGCTCAAATCTCTTTAATAACTCGGTGATAGCCTCCTCATTATTTGCTTTAGCTAGATGAACTACTTCCGACAACTCTTTCTTTTCCATAAAATAACCTCCCTATAAATTCCTCCCTCATTCCTTCTCCACTTCAGTATATTGATTAACAAACATAAAAAGCCCTAGTTTTATCGGATAAAACCAAGACTTCTTAAGAATTAAATTCATTTGTCTTATTGAAAATAAAAGATAGGATTATTTCCTAACCTTCTTAATTGCTTTTAGAAGAATTTCTACTCTTCTCTTTTCTCTTGAAATAATGCACACCATAAGTTTGATAGAAATCGACTTTCAGCTGTACGAATCGTTTCAAGTCTCTTAATAATTGATATAATTGCGCTCTTTTCTCAAATTCGCGTCTTGTTTGCGGCAAAGGTCTTTCTCGAAAATGTTCTAACATGGCTTCAATCTCATCAATGAGTTGACTCGCTGTATTCTGCTCTGCTAATTGCTCTGCCGTCTGTTTAAACATTTCAGACAAGATGGCCATTTCTTCCCCATCCCAGCGAAATTCATTTAAATTGACCGCCATAATTTCTAATAACTTTGTTTGATCACGTCGCATTTCAAAATACTGTTCATCGTAGGTGATTTCACTTGTTAGATGGTTCTCTGATTCTAAGCGAACATATTCTCTAGCCGCTTTCAATTTTTCTTTCACAATTTGAAGAACTTCGCCATCATTTTTTCCATTTCCAACGGATAAAAATCCAGACATTTTCAATAGAACTTCTCTCATTTTTGATTCAATTTCTTCACGAATGTCAATAATATGTTCGCGGTACGATGGCATATACCAGTTGAATAAAATGGCAACACCCGCTCCAATCGTCACAAGAAGCATTTCATTCACAAACAGGGAGAACGTTAATTGTTGCTGCGTCCAAAGATGAATGACTAACACCGTACTTGGTGCGACTCCAATTTCTACTTTTAATATATAAGCCATCGGAATATAACATAATAAGTAAATTCCAAAACTCATTGCATCGAAACCAAAAATCCAAAAGACAATTCCACCGACAAAAAGTGCCAATAGGGCTGCAGCTAATCGTTGACTCGTGGCCGCTAAAGAGATTTTCTTTGTATCCATTACACTTAAAATCGCAATAATGGCAGCTGCAGAGGGGGTCGATAAATTGAATGCTTGTGCAATCATTAAGGCAGAAAATGCCGAAACAATCACCTTCATTATTTTAAGCTTCATTATGGATCACTGTATCTCCTTGTATTTGATGCCCTTCCAACTGTAGAAGGGTAGTTTTTCTATTCAATCCTCCCGCAAATCCTGTTAATTTTCCTGTTGTCGCAACGACTCTATGACATGGGACGAGAAGCGTAATTGGATTTTTCCCAATAGCGTTTGCGACAGCACGAGGAGAGGTTTTTCTACCTATCTTCTCGCTGACACGGTGAGTAACTTCATTATAAGTCCATACTTCTCCAAACGGAATTTCTAGCAATGTATTCCAAACACTTTGTTGAAAAGGAGTTCCTCCTTCATAAGCAATCGAAAACAAAGGAGTTCCTGGAGTTTTCTCATGATAATACTGATTAATCCATGTTTTTACAGAATCCCACAGCGCTAAAGAATCATCCCATTCTGGATTTTTCACAAAGGCACACTCATATTTTTGCCCTTCAAACCACAAACCGGTTAATGCCACCTTATCACTTGCAGCAATCATCACCCCTAGTGGTGTATCTATCTTCGTCAAAACCGTCATGGCAAATTCTCCTCATTTCTCATTACAAATCTATTTTTCTATTATATAATATTTTCTATCGAATGAAATAGGAAAGGAGCACTTTCATGCTCATTAACGAAGCCGTTTTACATATTTTAGATAAAAATTCAGGAAACTTACTCTTATCACAGGCCCCGCTGCAACTGGGCGATCCATTTCTCATTGAATACATTACAAAACTCGTGGATAAAATCAAAAAAGTCGACCCGCATATTGGTCAATTAGCTTCTAGCGAACCACTTCTTGGATATCTGGTAGACGAAGGCATCTCTTTCTTAGAAAAGACGCAACAGTTAGCCGATAAGCTCTTTGCGCTTATTGCTCCAGCAGAAGAAATCGGACCAGCGGACTACTTATTCTTTACAGGAACAAGCGATACAGGCGGCACACTCTTTGGAATGATTCGCCTCGATTACAGTTCAAAAGTCACTCACTTTGTCGATTATGAAGGTGAAGCTGTTAGCAATACGATTTTACAAAATCACGCTATTTTGCCAAACGCGACGCAAAAACCTTCGGAAGCTTTCATCGTAGATTTATCAAACGGAAACTACCACTTAATCGAGAAAAAAGTAGTGATGGAAGGCCAAAAAACTGCCTATTTCTCTGAAAAATTCTTAGAAATTACGGTCCCTGTCACAACGAAAGAACAAATCAAGGAAATCAAAAAAACGGTCACTCATATCGCGAAAAAACACGACGAGGAACCGTACAAAGCACTGGCAACAACGCAACAAGCCATCTTCCACCAGCTTGAAGAACAGGACGAAATCGATGCCGCAGCCATCTTCGACAAGGTATTCGAGGAAAAACCGCTCGCACGTGAAGCTGCACAGTTGGCCATCACCGAAGAACGCGTTCCAGAAAAAATCGCCGTAACGAACGTGCCAAAATACGAACGCAAATATAGCAAGCAAAAATTCAAACTCGACAACGGCATCGAAATTACCATTCCAAGTGAAATCTACGAAAACAAGGAAATGGTCGAATTCATTAACAATCCAGACGGATCTGTTTCAGTACTGATTAAAAACATCGAAAGTATCTTAAATAAATTTAATGCGTAACACCATCTATCTAATGTAAAACAAGAAACCTCCTAGAAAAATTCTAGGAGGTTTTCGTTTATAACGGCTTCTTCAATGGAAGACCCGGTTTTCTAGGATATTTATTCGGAGTTTCCTTCGTCTTTAAAATCGTGACAACATGACGGTTTCCGCCTTCATATGGCAAGTCGAAAGAGACGTCCCCTTCTACTTTTCCGCCAAGAATCGCGATTGCTTTTTTCGCTTCTTCCAACTCAACTTCTGTATGCGCCGCTTTTAACGCGAGGAAATACCCATGCTTTTTCACGAGTGGCATGCAAAATTCGCTCAGTACACTGAGTTTGGCAACGGCACGAGCAGTCACCACATCAAACGATGCACGGAACTCCTTGTTTTGCCCAAAGGTTTCAGCGCGGTCATGGAAACATTGCACGTCTTTTAGCCCAAGCGTCTCCACTAATGTATTCAAGAATGTAATGCGTTTATTCAATGAATCCACAATCGTCACTTTCAAGTCTGGGAAGACGATTTTCAGCGGAATACTTGGAAATCCTGCACCCGCCCCAACGTCGCAAAGCGTTTGGTCGGTCAATTCATGATGAAATCCAAGCGCCAATGAATCGTAGAAATGCTTCAAGTACACGCCCTCTTCATCCGTAATCGCGGTCAAGTTCATCTTCTCATTCCATTCCACTAATAGATGGAAATATTGGTCGAACTGCCTCTTTTGAACATCAGATAATGGAATCCCATGTACTTCTTGGAGTCTCTGATAAAATTCTTCTGGTTTCATACGCGCCTCCTTATTCTTGCACTTTAGCAATCTTGCCTTGTTCGATATAGACCATCAAGATCGATACGTCGGCTGGGTTCACCCCACTAATACGGCTCGCTTGCGCAATCGTTTCTGGTTGAATTAATTTCAACCGTTGACGCGCTTCTGTCGCAAGACCATTAATCGCATCATAGTCGATATTGGCAGGAATACGTTTAGCTTCCATGCGTTTTAATTTTTCAACTTTTTCAATCGCTTTTGCAATATAACCTTCGTATTTAATCGAGATTTCTACTTGTTCTTTCACTTCACGAGAGACTTCCACCGTTTCGCCGGCAAAGCCTACTAATTCGTCATAGCTTAATTCTGGACGCTTCAACAAGTCGCTGAGAAGGATGCCGTCTTTCAATTCCGCAGATCCTTTTTCCGCCAAGAACGCTTGTAATTCAGCAGTTGGTTTCAAACGAATCGATTGCATCCGTTTGATTTCGGCTTCAATCGCTTCTTGTTTTGCTTGGAACTCGGCATAACGTTCGTCATCAATCAATCCAAGCTCGCGTCCTTTTTCTGTCAAACGTAAATCGGCATTGTCATGACGAAGTAAGAGACGATATTCCGCACGAGAAGTCAATAGACGGTATGGTTCAGTCGTTCCTTTTGTGACCAAGTCGTCCACCAATACGCCGATATACGCATCGCTTCGGCCAAGAATAAATGGCTCTTCACCGCGAATCTTACGCACGGCATTAATCCCAGCGTAGAGCCCTTGCCCCGCTGCTTCTTCATATCCACTCGTACCGTTCATTTGTCCAGCAGTGAATAAGTTTTGAACAAGTTTTGTTTCAAAGGTATTTTTCAATTGGTGCGGCACGACCACATCGTACTCGATGGCGTAACCCGTACGCATCATCTCCGCATTTTCCAACCCTTCCACGCTACGAATCATCTTGATTTGCACATCTTCTGGAAGAGAAGTCGATAACCCTTGAATGTACACTTCTTCCGTATTTTCCCCTTCTGGCTCTAGGAAAATTTGGTGACGAGGCTTGTCGCTGAAACGAACGATTTTATCTTCAATCGATGGACAGTAACGCGCGCCGACCCCTTCGACGATCCCTGTAAACATAGGTGCACGGTGTAAGTTTTCACGAATCGTTTCATGCGTGCCTTCATTCGTATACGTTAACCAGCAAGGAATCTGGTCGTAGCGGTAGTCTTCGTCTTTGGATGTAAAACTAAATAAGTTTGGAGTGTCATCCCCTGGTTGGATTTCTGTTTTACTATAATCAATCGATGAGCCTTTGATACGTGGCGGAGTTCCTGTTTTGAAACGCGCCAATTCAAAGCCTAATTCGAGTAAGTTCTCTGATAATTTAATCGATGGTTGAGAGTTATTCGCACCTGATGAATATTTCAATTCACCGATAATAATTTGACCACGAGAAGAAGTTCCGGCCGTTAAGACCACCGCTTTTGAACGGTAGATGGCACCTGTATTTGTAATAACCCCTTTACATACGCCATCTTCAACAATCAATTCTTCCGCAATTCCTTGGCGTAAATCCAAGTTCTCTTGCTTCTCGATTATCTTCTTCATTTCTTGCGCGTATAAATGCTTATCCGCTTGCGCACGTAAGGCACGTACGGCAGGTCCTTTCCCAGTGTTCAGCATACGCATTTGAATATACGTCTTATCGATGTTGCGACCCATTTCGCCCCCAAGAGCGTCGATTTCACGCACAACAACCCCTTTTGCAGGTCCCCCTACAGATGGGTTACATGGCATAAAGGCCACCATTTCTAAATTCATTGTGAGTAATAATGTTTTTGCGTCCATACGTGCACTTGCTAGCGCCGCTTCACTGCCGGCATGTCCAGCACCGACGACCACTACATCATAATTTCCAGCTTCGTAAGTTGTTACCATAGTCTCTCCTTTACTTTCTTTCTCCATAAAATTCTACATTGTGACTAACATATTCGCCTGCTTCATAATTAAACTTCGCAGAAAAGAACGGCTCCTGTCCTAAAATCCACTCTAGAAAAATGCGGTCTCCTTCCCAAGATGGCTTCTGGAGGATTTCATCGTAAGGCACCCATTCTAGCGTCCCTTCTGGCGAATCAATCAGCTCTCCTGAAAACTCCGTTACCCGAAAGACATACGTATACCAGTCGTGTCCTGGGGTGAATTCTGGAAAGGTGATGATTCCTTTCATCTCCATCTTTGTCGCCGTCAGTCCTGTTTCTTCAAAAATTTCACGAACGGCACATTCTTCCGGAGTCTCTGCTGCTTCGAGTTTGCCACCAACGCCAATGTATTTGCCCTCATGGACATCGTTTGGCTTTTTGTTGCGTAATAACAGTAAGAACTCTTTCCCATTATCGATATAACATATTGTCGCTAGCTTCGTCATCAGCTTTCCTCCTTGTGCCTTTCGTTGAAAGAGTTATAACTTCAATTCTTTACGGATATCTTCATAGTAGCGGTAATGGGGCACCGGATTGAGCCTTACGTCTCAACTCCTATCAAGCTTCAAACTGACTCTACGGGTTACAACCCTAGAGTCAGTAATTCACATTGGTTGCTATTCCCCATTACTGCTACTATAGAATCCGTAAGAATTTCCGTTATTACTCTTTCACGAGAGCCTACAATTAAAAATCTGCATGCTCTCATCTCTTAGTATTCGTATTCTGTCTCAGTTTCTTGCAGCAAACTGCCAACTCTCTACCTCTTTTGAGCACACTTGTTTATTTACCCAAGCAGAACTGACTGAACAATTGTGTTAACAGCTCGTCTTGAACCGTATCACCTGTGATTTCGCCCAAGAGATCCCAAGCGCGGGTAAAATCGATCTGGATTAAATCAACAGGCATGCCCATGTCGACCCCGTTCGCCACTTCTTGCAGCGCTTGTTCTGCCTTTTCAAGAAGCGCAATATGACGCGTGTTCGATAAGTACGTAGCGTCGCGCTCATTCATTTGCCCTTGGAAGAAGTAATCGGCAATCTTTTCTTCCAATTGGTCGATGCCTTCTTTCTTCAGCATTGACGTTGTGACAATTTCGCTGTCTGTTGCAAATTTTTTGACCTTATCCATATCAATTTTGGTTGGTAAGTCTGTTTTGTTTAATAAAATAATACGTTTGAAATCTTTTGTTTGTTCTAATAAGCGGAGGTCTTCGTCCATCAACTCTTCGCTTTGGTTTAAAATTAAGAGCACGAAATCCGCTTCGTTTAATGCTTTACGGCTTCGTTCTACCCCGATACGTTCAACAACGTCATCCGTTTCACGAATTCCCGCCGTATCAATCAGTTGGAGTGGCACTCCTCGAACATTCACATACTCTTCAATCGTGTCACGAGTCGTTCCGGCGATATCCGTTACGATGGCTTTTTCCTCGCGTAATAACACGTTCAATAGACTCGATTTTCCTACATTTGGACGTCCAACAATCGCTGTCTTCAAGCCGTCACGCAAAATTTTTCCTTGGCTTGCCGTGTTTAGCAATGCGCGAATGCCTTGTGAGACTTGCTGCGTCTTCTCGCGCAACAATTGCAAGGTCATCTCTTCCACATCATCATACTCTGGATAATCGATATTTACTTCGACTTGCGCTAATGTGTTTAAGATTTCTTGTCGTAAATTCTGAATTAACTTTGAGAGTTCTCCGTCAAGTTGGCGCATTGCCATTTGCATCGACTTATCTGTTTTGGCACGAATCAAATCCATCACGGCTTCTGCTTGTGAGAGGTCAATTCGCCCATTCAAGAAGGCGCGTTTTGTAAACTCACCAGGCTCTGCTAAGCGTGCTCCCATGCGAAGAACGAGTTGCAAGATGCGGTTAATCGCCACAATCCCACCGTGACAGTTGATTTCCACAACATCTTCCCGCGTAAAAGTCTTTGGCGCGCGAAGCACCGTCACCATCACTTCATCAATGACTTCATCGTTCTTTGGATCCACGATATGCCCATAGTGAATCGTATGACTGGGTTGTTCTTTTAATCGTTTATCTTTCAATCGATACACTTCGTCTGCAATGCGAATTGCATCCTCTCCACTGATACGGACAATCCCGATTGCTCCTTCGCCAGGCGCCGTTGAAATCGCCGCAATCGTATCAAATTCTGTCTGCATACTGTCCCTCACTTTCGTTTTATTGCACAAAAAAAGTGCACACTCCACCCCTTCGTTTCTAGGGTGGCTCGCACTTTGACTGCTAACCGATATTCTCAAAGAGATTATACACTATTTTATGTAGAATTCATAGACAGAAAGCCAATATTAGATTTTTTTCTGAGCGACTTGTATTTTTATTTCTAAATTTTATACTTGTCATTGCACTCCTTTACAAAACAAGCTACAATCAAACTATGAATTTAAAGGAGGATTCCTATGACCGTAGAACATCCATTTAACAAAATCGTAGAAGGCATTGCAGTTTCTGATATTCGTCAATTTGACGCAGAAGTTTCTACAATTCCTGGCATTATCAAATTAACTCTTGGAGAGCCAAACTTTGACACACCTGAGCATATTAAAGAAGCGGCTATCCAAGCGATTAAAGACAATCATTCACACTACACACCAAACTCAGGGATTCCTGAATTACGACAAGCTGCGGCAGAATATTACAACAAGAAATTTAATTTTAATTACACAGCAGACCAAGTGATCACAACAATCGGGGCAACGGAAGGGATTAACGCTAGCTTACAAGCCATCTTAAACCCTGGCGACACTGTTATCGCGCCAACTCCAGTCTTCCCGTTATACTTGCCAATCACATTGGTGAACCAAGGGAACTTCATTACAGTAGATACAAGTGAAGACGGCTTCGTTTTAACAGCGGACAAATTACGCGAAACCATCGAAGCAAACCCAGATAAAAACTTTAAAGCAGTTGTTCTTGTATACCCAAGTAATCCAACAGGCGTAACATATTCTAAAGAACAATTAGAAGATTTAGCTGAAGTGATTAAAGAGCACCAACTATGGGCGTTGTGCGATGAAGTATATGCGGAATTAACATACGACAAGACTCACTACTCTCTTGCAAACATCTTACCGGAACAAACCATTGTCATCACTGGTTTATCAAAATCACACGCAATGACAGGATGGCGTATCGGATTTATCTTAGGACCAACACACTTCATGAACGAAGTCGTAAAAACACACCAATACATGGTGACAGCTCCAACAAGCTTTGCGCAATACGGAGCGCTTGCGGCAATGTTACACGGCCAAGATGACTGCGCGAAAATGATGGTTGAATATAGCGAGCGTCGTGACTACCTGGCTGCGGAATTGAAGAAACTTGGCTTCGAAGTGGCAAGTCCTGACGGAGCGTTCTACTTATTCGCGAAAATTCCTGCTAAATGCGGTACAGACTCATGGGCATTTGTGCGTGACCTTGCTCCAAAAGCAAAAGTAGCGCTCATTCCAGGGATATCTTTCGGACCTGGTGGCGAAAGCTATGTTCGTTTCAGTTACGCTGCTTCAATGGAAAACTTAAAAGAAGTTGTTGCTCGTTTAACAACTTACTTAGCAAACATCTAACATTTGGAAGGCGAAAAAGACCATATATGGTTTTTTTCGCCTTCCAGCTTTAAACGATATAGCTTATAAACTATATCGTTTTTATTTTTTATCTCAGAGGTAGAATAAACAATAAAAGAACTAAAATTATCATATATGATAATTTTA
>NZ_KV790837.1:76462-102822 GCF_001807725.1 Granulicatella sp. HMSC31F03
TAAAATTATCATATATGATAATTTTAGTTCTTTTTCTTATTTCCAAATACTATCGATAAAAGTGTCGCGACCTGAAAGTCCGCGGTAACGTTTGTAATGTTCTGGATCCTTCTTGTAGAAATCTTGGTGATATTCTTCTGCAGGATAGAACGTACTTGCTGGTTCAATTTTTGTCACGATGTCTTTTTTGAATCGACCACTTGCTTGTAAGGCCGCTTTAGAAGCCTCCGCAATCTTCTTTTGTTCCTGCGAATGATAGAAAATCACCGGTCTATATGAATCTCCACGGTCCACGAATTGTCCCATTGCATCCGTTGGGTCCGTTTGTTGCCAGTAGACTTCTACTAGTTTTTCATAAGGGAATACTTCTGGGTCGAACGTGATTTGTACAGCCTCTGTATGTCCTGTTGTTCCGCTACAAACTTCCTTGTATGTTGGATTTTCTTTGTGGCCGCCTGTGTATCCTGAGATTACAGACTCAATTCCTGGTTGGCTATCAAATGGCTTCACCATGCACCAGAAACAACCTCCTGCAAATGTTGCAATTTCTTTTGCCATATGTGCTCCTCCTACTCTTGTTCCGGGTTCAATGAAACATCTTCCCCGAAAATTCTCATCTTAATAGCGACACCGGTTCTAGTTCCTGCTGTTCCACCAATTCCGGTTTCACGCAACTCTCGTGGCATTCTGACCCCGATACTGCGCATCGCTTCAATCGTTTCATCCGCTGGAATCACATTTGTGATCCCCGCAAGCGCCATATCCGCAGCAATCAACGCATTCCCTGCACCAATGGCATTTCGTTTCACGCAGGGCACTTCTACCAGTCCCGCTACAGGGTCACAAACAAGTCCTAATAAATTCCCAAGTGCTGTCGCAAATGCTTCTGAACTCTCTTGCGGTGTTCCTCCTGCCGCTTCAACGGCTGCAGCTGCGGCCATTGCACTGGCACTTCCAACTTCCGCTTGGCATCCGCCCATCGCTCCAGAAATCATTGCGTTATTGGCAACGACCATCCCAAAGGCTGCAGACGTAAAGAGAAAACGCACTTGTTGTTCATGGTTTAAGTTCATTGTATCTGCAATTGAAAACACAACTCCTGGCAAAGTTCCACTGGCTCCAGCGGTAGGTGTCGCACAGACCAAACCCATTGCGGCATTGACTTCATTTGTTCCTAGGGCATATTGTACACCCGCTAGGACACTATCGCCCGATAATGTCTTTCCACGTTCACGATATTTCTTCATCTTCAACGCATCGCCACCGGTTAGTCCCGTTGGAGAAAACACCCCTTCTCCTTCGACGCTTCGTTCAACGGCATTCTTCATCGTTTGTAAGTTTTTTTCCATTTTTTCCCAGATGTACTCTCGACTTTGCTGGGTCATAGCCATTTCCTGTTCAATCATGATTTCAGAAATGGGTTTCTTTTGTTCTGTTGCTAATGCTACCAATTCTTTAATGGTTGAAAACATTGCAAACTTCCTTCCTCATCATCTCATTACGCAAACAGATAAATCGTATGCGTTTGTCTTAATGTTTGTATTTGTTGTTTGAATTCTGGTGATAATAAATCCGCTAATTCATATCCAATCATTTGGCGATTTTCAGCCATTTCTACTCTTTGTTTCGAAATTGTTACCCCATGCTCTTGTAATAATTGATATACTTTTGGCATTTCACCAAGAGATACCACTTCGAGCAATATTGGAAGTGGGCCTGTAAGCTCCATCTTAAAGCCATCGACCTCGATAACCTTCACTTCCACCGCTCCGCCACCAACAGAAGTTCCAATGAGGCGAATCGTACGTTTCTCGTCGCTTAAAGTTAAATCTGCAGTATTGGCATGATTGACTGGACTCATTTCTTTGCGCTCGACAAACTCGATTTGGACTCCTTCGTCCTGAGCGATTTCAACTGCTCGAGGCACACGCTCATCATCTGTTGCAAAGCCTAAGATTCCACTAATAATCGCAAAATCTGTCCCATGTCCCTTATGGGTTTCAGCAAATGACTCATAATAGTCGCAACGCACATTCTTTGGCGTTCCACCGAATAATTGTCTAGCAAGAGCTCCAATCGCAATCGCTCCCGCAGTATGTGAAGAAGAAGGGCCCACCATAATCGGACCAATAATATCAAAACAACTCTTATAATTTTGTACTTTATTTCCTTCCATGTCGGCGCTCCTTTCTTTGCTTTACTATCGTATCAGTATCCGCCTATAATGTAAATTATTTTTGGCCGGCAACCCTTATGGCATAAGCATCCAACAATATTCGACTAATCACTTGTAACGGCAGGCGCGAACGAACTTCATAATCTGGGAAGTACGAGCTTTCTGATTTATATCCAACAAAAGTAATATCACTTAATTTTGCCAGAGGACTCGCACCATTAGCGGTTACTAAAATAATAGGAACTTCATTTTGTTGACACACTTTGGCCGCTTCGACTAATTCTTCTGTATGTCCATTCAGAGATATAATAATCGCCACATCTTGCGCATTTAATCGATGGCTAATCGTCTTTATAATATTGGGGTCTACATATTGTTCGCATGTCCGTTCCAATAAATGGAATTTTATCTCCATTTCACTAGCAATCATTTCACTCAGCCCCCGAGAGAATAAGTAGACGCGTTGTGCCCCAAAGATTGCTTGAACGGCATCTTCTATTGCCCTGCTATCCAATTGCTCAATCGTTCGTCGGACCTCTTGCTCATTTTTCACTACAACAGCTTGAATCTTTTGATCCACAACCTCTAAACTTTTGAAAGTTGATAAATTTTCATTTGCAAATCGATATTGCTTTTTCAAATCATGTTTAAAACTCGTAAATCCATCATATCCGATTTTTCTCATCGTTCTTACAATGGACGCAGTTGAAACAGTTGCTCGTTCGCTTAACTTTACAATTGAAATAGAAGGCATCTCCTCTATATGTTCTTCAATATAGGCAAGTAGATATTTTTCGGTATTTGTTAAGCCTTTCGTGTTGAACATGTGAACCCCTCCATTTTGTAAAGTTTTACAAATGTTAACCTCATTTTAGAAAACATTTACAGTATGCTGTATGTAATAATAAGTATAACAAAAAATCATAATGGGAGGTGAAATGATGATTTATACGTGTACGATGAATCTAGCCATCGATTTGTTTATTAAAACCTTGCAAATGTTGCCTTCTGAAGTAAACCGAACACAAGAGGCCGTTTACATCCCAAACGGGAAAGGAGTAAATGTCAGCTTTATCCTAAAAAAACTTGGGATGAAGAACACAGCATTAGGTTTTAAAGCAGGTTTTACTGGTCAATTCATCGAAGACGAGCTCCATAAGGAAGGCATCCAAACACAGTTCGTTAATGTAGACGGAATCACTCGAATCAATGTATTTACTCAAGTAGTATCAACGAGTGAAGAGTTTAAACTCGTAAATCAAGGTCCTAGCGTAAGCCAACTCCAAGAAGAAGCACTCCTCAAAATAATAGAGAATATGAATATGGAGGACTTTTTATTTGTATCTGGTAGTCATCCGGAAGGCATTACCTATACGACTTATGAAAAAATTGCAAAGGCCGCTCAACTTAGAGGGTTTAAGCTAATCCTTGATACTTCTGCTGACTTTGTACCCGACCTTTTAAAATACCGCCCCTATCTTATCAAACCCAACGACGAAGAATTGGCTGAGTGGTTTGGTTTGATAAATCCAAGCCTTGAAGAAATTAAAGACTGTGGTCAAAAACTACTCGAAAAAGGAGCCGAAAATGCATTAGTTTCCTTAGGCGAAAAGGGAGCAATTCTATTCACGCCAACAGAAACAATCCATGTAACAGCTCCAAAAGGAGAAGTGGTGAATACTGCCTGTGCCGGCGATACTCTTTTAGCTACATTTGTCGGAAGCCAATTATTAGGTTTATCGGATGAACAAGCTTTAATCAAAGCTGTGGCTGCAGGTAGTTCAACCGCATTTAGACCTGGGTTGACAGATTTTTCAGACGTTCCTACATTAATGCAACAAATCAAACGCATTTCATAGCACACAAAGGAGGAAAAACAATGACAAAATATGATATTATCGCTGCCACTGGGTGTCCAACAGGGATTGCACACACTTATATGGCACAAGAAGCTCTTGAACAAGCTGCTAAAAAAGCAGGTGTAACGATTAAAGTTGAAACACACGGTCAAATCGGCGTTGAAAATGAACTCACTCCCGAAGAAATCGCAAATGCAAAAGCCGTCATTATTGCTGCTGACAAGGACGTTCAACCACAACGTTTCATCAACAAAAAAATTATCGACGTTTCAGTTGGACAAGGAATTAAAAATGCCGATGAATTAGTGGCACAAGCTCTTCGCGGAGAAGGCGTTGTGAAGTATCACTCCGACGACGTGGCTGTTGAAGCTTCAGAAGCTCCACAATCTTCTAACGTTGGTAAGAGCTCTATTGGTCGTGAAATCTACAAACATTTGATGAATGGTGTTTCACATATGCTTCCATTCGTCGTTGGTGGTGGGGTGCTCATCGCGATTTCATTTGCGGTATTCGGAATATACTCATTCGATCCAAATCATGAAACTTACAATGCCTTTTCTGCACAATTAAAAGAAATCGGTGGCTTAGCAATGGGCTTGATGACCCCCGTTCTAGCAGCCTACATCGCACAAAGTATCGGAAATCGCCCTGCTTTAGTCAGTGGTTTTGTTGCCGGTTTAATGGCAAGTAACGGTGGCGCAGGATTCCTCGGTGGTATCGTTGGTGGTTTCTTCGCAGGTTACTTAGTCGTTCTTTTAGAAAAATTATTTAAAGCATTACCAAAAGCATTGGACGGTTTAAAAGCTATTTTCTTATATCCACTATTGGGTGTTTTAATCACCGGACTATTTATGAGTGTTATTGTTAGTCCAATGGCAGGTATTAACCAATCACTAATGGAGTTCTTAAAGGGATTCCAAGATTCAAATCCTATTCTTCTTGGTCTTGTAATTGGATGTATGTGTGCCTTTGATATGGGTGGCCCAGTGAACAAGGCTGCATACGTTACAGGTACCGTTCTTCTTGGTGAAGGAAATACAGCATTCATGGCTGGGGTTTCTGCAGCATGTATTGCTCCTCCACTAATCACAACCGTTGCCGTATTATTATTCAAAAACCGTTTTGACACAAACGAACGTAATGCTGGTTTAGTTAACTTCATCTTAGGTTCAACACACATTACTGAAGGAGCTATTCCTTTCGTAGCAAAAGATCCACTTCGCGCGATGCCTTCAATGATGTTAGGTTCTTCAATCGCTGCAATCTTAACTTACTTATTCGGCGTACAAGTCCCTGCTCCTCACGGTGGATTCTTAGTATTACCAGTTGTGACACATCCATTTTTATGGGTATTAGCAATTGCGATTGGTTCTGTTATCGGTGGTGTTGTTCTTGGAGCCACTCGTAAACCACTTTCTGAATAATAGGCAGTCGTTTTAATAACTTAGGAGGTTTGAAATGTTAATTAGTAAAGAAGCTATTTTCTTAAATGAAAACCTTACTTCTCAAGAAGAAGTCTTTCACTTCATTGCACAAAAAGCGGTAGCACTAGGCGTTTCAGCAGACGAAAATGCCGTGTACAACGGACTTGTAGAACGTGAACAACAAGGAACAACAGGAATGATGGACGGATTCGCAATTCCACATGCAAAATCAAGTGCCATCACGACTCCGAAAATCGTGATTGTACGACTTAATGAAGGAATCGATTGGAATAGTATGGATGGGAACCCTACTTTATTTATCTTTAGTCTACTAATTCCTGACGGAGAAGCTGGAACAACCCATCTGAAACTACTAGCAACCGTAGCTCGGATGTTAATGAAAGCTGATGTGAAAGAAGCTTTATTAAGCGCTAAAACTGCTGAACAACTTGAAGAGGTATTAAATAGTCATTTAGGAGCTTAGTCTCCAATAATATGGGAGAGAATAACGATGATTATTCTCTCTTTTTTACTCCTTTTCCAAAATTCACTTATAAGTGAATTTTGGGAGTTGCTTTCATTTTTTCTGGAGACTATCATTCTTTTTCCTCCAATTCTATTGACGAAACCGATAAAAACTCTTACAATAAAGTTAACTGGTAGTGACCAGTTGTAGAATGTTTTTGAAAGGAGGGTTCAATATGGTTGCTAAACCATCTCCTCTTTATTCAACGCTAAGTCTAGCATTAATGGATTTCATTAAGACAAAGGGAAAAGCGCACGAAAAGATGCTTTCAGAAAGAGAAATTACGAAAGTATACAATGTGAGTCGAACCACTGTTAGAACAGCGCTAAAAGAATTGGAGACTCTTGGGTTTATTTATAAACGCCATGGCAAAGGAACGTTCATCTCAAATCAGTGGAAAGAACGTCAAAACTTACTAGAAGGATATAGTTTTACAGAACAGATGAAGGAACTCGGTAAAGTCCCTACGACAAAGATTACTTCTCTGGACTGTTATGAAGCGGATGAATTTATCGCCCCATTAGTTGGGATTGAAGCGGGTGATAAGCTATTTCGATTGAAACGCATTCGGTATGCAGACGGAATTCCACTTATGAAGGAAACCACATTTTTACCTTACGATGTTTTTAAAGGGTTAACAAAAACACTTCTAGAAGGTCATTCTTTATACGATGTGTTTGCAAGTAAGTTCAATCAGCAAATCCACTATGCTGACGAAGAATTTTCCGCAAGTATTTTAAGTGCGGAAGAAGCTGAAGCGCTGGATGTGGATCCGCATGGAGCTTGCTTGAGGTTTAGACGAACGACATTGAATCACGAAAATCGCATCATTGAATACACCATTAGTGTAGCTAGAAGCGATCAATTCTTCTACAAGGTAAGACACTATCGAACAAATCAATAAAAAATTTTGGAGGGGTATTATGTTTCAATTTTCAACCAGTCAATTAGAAGCTTTATCTGCAGAGATTACAACGCGCGAAATTCGCCAACAACCAGAATTGTGGAAAGAAGCTTTTGATTACTACAAAACAAACTTAGAACGCATTAGTGCTTTCTTAAACAACTTACCTGAAGGTCGCCTTCGCGTGATTTTCGCAGGTGCGGGTACATCACAATATGTGGGAGATACCATTCTTCCTTACTTAAAACGTACAGGAAATGAAGATCGTTTTGATTTCCAATCTGTTGGAACAACAAACCTTGTAAGTAATCCACATGACTACTTCAAAGCAGAAATTCCTACAGTGCTTGTTTCATTTGCACGTAGCGGTAACTCACCAGAAAGTCTTGCAAGTGTGCAACTTGGCCAACAAATCGTGCGCGACTTCTATCAAATCACGATTACTTGTGCGCCAGAAGGAAAATTGGCCATTGCTGCCAAAGACGACACAAACAACTTACTCTTAATGATGCCAGACCGCTCTAACGACGCTGGTTTTGCGATGACAGGAAGCTTCACATGTATGACTCTTACAGCGCTTCTTGTATTCGACGAAGCTCACTCACTTGAAGAAAAAGAAGGTTTTGTAAAAGCCATCCGTCAAATGGGTACAAGCGTTCTAGACCGTGAAGACGTGATTCAACATTACGTGAACTTAGACTACAACCGTGTGATTTACTTAGGTTCTGGTTCTCTAAGCGGCCTTGCTCGCGAAGTTCAATTGAAGATTCTTGAATTGACTGCTGGTCAAATTGCGACAGCCTTCGATTCTTCAATGGGATTCCGTCACGGTCCTAAATCATTTGTAAACAGCTCTTCTCTAGCCTTCATATTCGTATCAAACGATGACTATACTCGTCAATACGATATCGATATCTTAAATGAATTACACGGCGATCAAATCGCACGTCTTGTACTTGCGGTTGGAGTGGATGCAGAGAGCGACTTTGAAGGTCTATCCTTCAGCTTTGATAAAGAATATCGTTTCGTTCCAGATGCTTACCTTGCACTTCCATATGCGGTATTTGGACAAACCGTTTCTCTACTTTCTTCTATCAAAGTTGGAAACAAACCAGACACTCCTTCACCAACAGGCACTGTTAACCGTGTCGTTAAAGGAGTAACGATTCACCCATTAGAAGCATAAATAACTTTATTGAAAAGAGATGATCCTATGACAACTTATATTTATGCCAAAGCATTTTATTTTGAAGACGAAGTGAAAGGTCCAGGATACTTACCAATCTTGGATAACGGAACTTTCGGAGCCTTCCAAACCGAAAAACCAGAAAGCGGCGCTAAGATTATCGACTACGGTAACTATCAAATTGCCCCAGGTCTTGTAGATACACATATCCACGGATTCAAAGGCGCTGACGTCATGGATAATGACGTAGAAGCACTTCGTACCATTTCAGAAGGACTTCCTTCCTGCGGGGTTACTTCATACTTACCAACAACCTTAACCGCATCTCGCGAGTTATTAGCAGATGTTTGCCAAACTGTCGGCGATAACGCAACTACACTTGGCGGGGCTAAAATCAGAGGAATTTTCTTAGAAGGTCCATTCTTCTGTGAAAAATACAAAGGCGCGCAAAACCCTAAATACATGGGCGACCCTAAATCTGAAATCTTGGATGAATGGCAAGAACGCGCTGGCGGTTGGGTGAAAAAAATTGCGATTGCACCTGAACGTGACGGTGCTGTTGATTTCATCAAACACGCGAAAACAAAAGACATCTATGTAGCTCTTGCACATACAGATGGCACTTACGAAGATTGTAAAAACGCTGTTGAAGCCGGTGCGAACATCTTCGTTCACACATACAACGGAATGCGCGGCTTACATCACCGCGAACCAGGTGTTGTCGGTGCGGCACTCACATTGCCAAACGTATTCGACGAACTGATCTGCGACGGTCACCACGTACATCCAGTGAGCGCAAGTATCGTCATGAAATGTTGCGGTCACGACCATGTAGCCCTTATTACAGACTGCATGCGTGCAGGCGGTATGGGTGAATGTGAATCGATGCTTGGTGAATTCCCTGTTATCGTAAAAGACGGTACGGCTCGATTAAAAGACGGCGGTAGCCTTGCCGGAAGTATTTTGGAACTTATCCAAGGGGTTCAAAACGTTGTGAAATGGGGCATTGCGACTCCTCACGAAGCTATTACAATGGCCAGCCTTGTTCCTGCAAAATCAGTCGGTATCGACGACGTTTGCGGACGCATTGACCCAGACTATGCAGCAGACTTCATCGTATTAGACGATGAGTTACAACTCAAAGCGACTTACTTAGACGGTAAGCCTTATTTCGAAGTATAATAATCAAAAAGACAGTGAGTACGAGGCGTGAGAGTGCCCCAATCCATAACTTAAGGAGTGTTATTATGTCAAAATTAGTATTAACAAAAGGAAAATATGATCACTTAGTAAAACTTTCAAATAAAAACCATGTTATCGGTGCTTTAGCGATTGACCAACGTGGTTCATTGAAAAAAATGATTGCTGCAGGAAACCCAAATGTAAAAGGGGACGAAGGTATCATCCGCTTCAAAGAATTAATTTCTGAAGAATTAACAAAATACTCTTCTTCAATTCTTTTAGACCCAGAATATGGTCTTCCAGCTGCAAAATTACGCCACGAAGACTGCGGACTTTTAATCTCTTACGAAAAAACTGGTTACGATGCAACTGAAATCGGCCGCTTACCAGACTTACTTCCAATCTGGTCTGCAAAACGTATTAAAGAATTAGGCGCTGATGCTGTAAAAGTTCTTTTATACTATGATATTGACGAAGATCCAGCAATCAACGACATCAAACATGCATGGGTAGAACGTGTTGGTAGCGAATGTATGGCAGAAGATATTCCATTCTTCTTGGAAATCGTTTCTTACGAAGCAAGTGACGACGATGTGAAATCAGCTGCATACGCTAAAGTTAAACCTCATAAAGTAAACGACGCAATGAAAGTCTTCTCTGACCCACGTTACAACGTTGACGTATTAAAAGTGGAAGTTCCAGTAAACATGAACTTCGTAGAAGGCTTCACTAAAGAAGGCGTTGAACCTGTTTATACTCGTGAAGAAGCATTACGTTTATTCAAAGAACAATCTGAAATCACTGACCTACCATTCATCTTCTTAAGTGCTGGTGTTTCTGCTGAATTATTCCAAGAAACTCTACGCTTTGCAAAAGAAGCTGGTTCTACTTTCAATGGTGTGTTATGTGGTCGTGCAACATGGAAAGATGCTGTAGCTGTGTTTGCGACTGAAGGGGAAGAAGCTGGTCGTGCGTGGTTGGCAAACCAAGGACGTAAGAACATTGAGGACCTTAACGTTGTTTTAGGTGAAACTGCAACTCCATGGTTAGAACGTGTTGAAGTAAAATAAATTAAATTAAATAAGTTAAAGAGCGTTGCTCTTAAACACCTGATGTCCGCTGTGGTTTCTTTAAATCCTTGCGGATATCTTCATAGTAATAGTGATGAGGCACCGGCTCGAGCCTAAGGTCTCTCGCCTTTAAAGCCTCAAAGGGGACGTACGGAATTTTATTCCTAAGTCCCCTATTTCGCATTATAATGCACTTCCCATCACTATTACTATAGAATCCGCAAGGTTTTCCGAACCCACAATTGGTATTGTTCGCAACGCTCTATTTTATTTACTTCTTCTAACCATGGATTGCGGAGAAAGATAGAGAATACAGAAAAAGGCCGGGCGAAAAGCGCCCGGCCTTTTTGGGGTTGATTATTTTTTGATGCTGTATTTTGTGCCTTCAAGAGATGCTTGTAATGCGTCAACGCTTGCGTCGCCTTCGACTGTGGCTACTTTGTTTTCTAAGCTGACTTCAACGTTTGTTACGCCTGGGACGTTTGAGAAGCGTTCTTTCACTGTGTTGGCACATCCTGCGCATTTGATTCCTTCTAAATTATATTCTTTTTTCATCATAAATCTCTCCTTTATCATTATGCTTTCCAGCGTTTTAATCTTAGGGCGTTGAGGACAACGGATACGGAACTGAAGCTCATTGCGGCCCCGGCAATCATTGGGTTGAGGAGTGGTCCGCCAAAGAGGTGAAGAACTCCCATCGCAAATGGTATTCCGATAACGTTGTAGGCAAATGCCCAAAATAGATTTTCTTTAATATTACGGATGGTTGCACGGCTAAGTTTTAACATCGCTGGTACATCCATCAAGTCGCTCTTCATTAAGACGGCGTCTGCAGATTCGATGGCTACGTCTGTTCCGGTACCGATTGCGATACCGACTTGTGCTTGTGCAAGAGCTGGGGCATCATTGATACCATCTCCCACCATCGCCACAATATAGCCTTCTTCTTGTAATCTTGAGACATAATTCGCCTTATCTTGCGGTAAAACTTCACTAAACACGCGGTCAATCCCCACTTCAGCGGCAATCGCTTGTGCAGTTCGTTCGTGGTCTCCTGTCATCATAGCGACTTGAATGCCCATTTCATGTAGGGTTTGGATGGCACGCGCGCTGCTTTCTTTAACAGTATCCGCTACAACAATCAAGCCTTGTACAGCATCGTTATAGCCGATATAGAGCGGTGTTTTTCCTTGTTCGGCAAAATGATTGGCTTTGTCGTTCATCTCAACATTGGCAAGACCATTTTCGCGCATCCATTTTTCATTTCCAAGGAAGACGAGTGTTTCACCAACGTGGCCTTTAATCCCAAAACCAGGAATGGCTTCGAAGTTCGTCACTTCATCAAATGCAGCCCCTTGTTCTTTGGCTTTGGCAACAATCGCTTCGCCAAGAGGGTGTTCTGACGCTACTTCAAGGCTCGCAGCTAGGCGAATGAGGGCATCTGCATCGGTAGAATCGGCAGTGACCACATCTGTGACAACAGGAGTCCCGTTTGTAATCGTACCTGTTTTGTCGAAAACAACCATATTCACGTGGTTGGCTTCTTCCAACGCTTCCCCACTCTTAAGAAGGATTCCATTTTCGGCCCCTTTACCAGTCCCCACCATGATAGCAGTTGGTGTCGCAAGCCCTAACGCACATGGGCAGGCGATAACGAGCACTGAGATGGTAATCGTGAGGGCAAATACCCATGATTCTTGTCCAAGGAAATACCAAGCAAGTCCAGAAACAAGAGCCAAGACGATGACGATTGGAACGAACACTCCAGAAACCTTGTCGGCCAGTTTGGCAATCGGTGCTTTGGATCCTTGTGCTTGTTCGACTAACTGAATGATTTGAGAGAGAGCTGTGTCTTTCCCGATTTTTGTTGCTTTTAGAATGAAGGAACCTGTTTTATTTAAACTTGCCCCAATCACTTCATCGCCAACTGATTTCGATACTGGAATACTTTCCCCTGTTAACATCGATTCGTCAACGGTTGAGTTTCCTTCTGTCACGACGCCATCGACTGGAACTTTTTCCCCCGGTTTGACACGAATGAGGTCGCCCACTTGCACTTCTTCTACAGGAATTTCTACTTCTTGTCCGTTTCGTAAAACAGTCGCCATTTTAGGAGCAAGGCCTACGAGCGTTTGAATCGCCATGGATGTTTTCCCTTTTGACACGTCTTCGAAGTATTTTCCAAGTGTGATTAAAGTTAAAATAACGCCGGCTGATTCGTAGTAAAGGTTCATCGCAAAATGCGCATGGCCTTCTAATACATGGTACGTTCCGTAGAGACTATACAGGAACGCAGCGCTTGTTCCAAGGGCGACTAAGCTGTCCATGTTCGGATGTCCTTTAGACAAGGCCTTAAATCCATCCACGAAGAAACGACGTCCAATCCAGAGAATTGGGAGAGAGAGCGCTAATTGAATCAACGCATAGCTAACTGGACTTTGCATTGGGCTTAGAAAGGCTGGCATTGGAATTCCAACCATATCCGCCATTGCGATAAAGAGAAGTGGCACGGTGAAAATCGCTGAAATGGTTAGGTTTCGCTTCATTTCTCTTAAGTGCGCTTCTTTCTTTTCGTTCTTTTCTTCGAGTTCTTCTTCCACTGATTTGCCACGAGGACGAGCGCCGTATCCCACACCATCGACCACTTTGGCGATGTCTTCAGGGGTCACGCTATCGTTTGCTTCAACAGTCATAATCTCCGTTGCCAAGTTGACGCTGGCTTTAGCAACGCCTGGAATTTTACTGACGGCATTCTCGATCGTCATGGCACATGAAGCACAACTCATTCCTTCAATAATGTACTCTTTTTGTTTGTTCATTACTTTCACCGCTTTCGTTTACATTTGTAATTTACACTGTTAGTTTACACCTGTAATTTACAAATGTCAACAAGGAAGCTTAAAAAAATTTTTTGAATAAAAAAACTCGAGCCAACAGCATTTCTGCCAGCTTGAGTTTGGGATAGTCTATTTAATTTGCTGAAGATAAAATTTCTTCTATCGTAGTTTCTCTCTCTTCGACTAAATCGTAAAAGCCAACATGAACACCCTCTTCATATAGCCAACATAAATCTGTCCCATACGGTGCTTCGAAAATCTCAAGCATTACTGGAGCAATCTCATAAATGGAATCGGCTCCTAGAATTTTGAAATTGGCTGCATCTGAAAGATACTCTTCATCATCTTCAATGGATAATAGATTCCATCCATTCAATGGTGGGATTATAGATTGATCACGAAAAGTATATCGAATCGGCTTGCCCTCAAGAATATTGTTCGAAACAATAAAACCACCAAAATCACTATTATTAATCATTGTACTCCTCCATTCAATTAGGAATTAACAACATTGATGCAAAAATGAAGTTGGTTAACCTCTTAGTTTTCCGTTTTGGCCAAGGTTTTCGGCCTTAATTTCTTGAATAATGATATGAATGTGTTCTGTTGGAGCGCCAGTGTGTTTAGAAACCACTTCTGTCACTTCTTTGACAAGGGCTTCTTTTTGTTCACGGCTTCTTCCTTCGATCATTTCAACATGAATAAATGGCATGGTGGTGCCTCCCTTCGCTTTGAACTAATTAATATAGTTGCTCTTTGGTTCTATTTTACTCCTAAACGGGAGGGGGTGCTAGCAAGAGCCTTACACCCTGTGTAGTTGAACTCGGGCTCACAGGACTGACGTCCACTTCCTGATATGTCCGCACGACTCGTTCCGAGTCCCTTGCGGCATATCAGTCCAGTGGTTCAATCCTGAGCGTTCGCCCTCATATCCTGTGTAGTCGGGTTCAGCTTCGCAGAAATGGCGTGCGTTTCCCCAAACGTACGCACGACTCGTACCGAGTCCTTTGCGTCGTTCGGGTCCAACGTTCCATTTCTGGGCGCGAAGCCTCACACCCTATACTTTTCAATCAAGGTTTTCATGGTTTGGTTAGAAAACAGCACGGTTAATATTGCTGTGTTTAATGGGAATGAAATTAGGTTTTTAATGATTCGAAGTGGCATGAAGACGGCGAAGGCTTTTCCTGTCATCATATACACCCATAGCGAATTCAATCCGAGGTTACAGACGATTGTGACGAGTAATACTGCAATCAAGATTTGTTCCCATCTGAGTGGTCTCTTATATAAGAAGTATCCGTAGATGAGTCCTCCGACTAGGGCTGTAAGTGTGTATCCGATGAAGAATTGTCCACTCTCTCCGCGGAAGAAGTTCCCGAGGATATCGACTAGAATTCCCACAAGCGCCGCACGCCACGGTCCAAGCATGACCCCTGCAATGGCAGCTCCGATGAATCCGAAGCCAAGTTGTACGTAAACGCCGAATTTTATCGCTGGCAGCATTTCCATCACAAGACGAATGGCCAAGATTAGCGCCATCACTGTAATATCAAGTATTTGTTTTCTATTATATTTCTTTGTATTTTCCATATTAGCATCTCCTTTAATTGTAAAGAGTTGCTCCATTTAACTTCTTCTATTTCTAGTGTTGTTTAAATGCAGCGAATGCGACTAAATTACCGCAATGTTTCCATTTTCGTCCCAGTGGCAACATTCCATCCTCCGGGCACTTAACGCAATAAAGTCTACTCTGATTTTTAGGTTCTAGAAAATTTAGTTCCTACTTTCCATGAATCTCCTTTCTTACTCTTGGTAAGGATACCTTCTTCGTGTCCCAGCGTCAAGTCCTCTCTATTTTTAGGGCTTGTAAAATCGATGCTCATCGTCTTTTGAACGCTTTTGACTGAAAAAATATTTTCTAAAAAGATAAAATCCGAAAATATTGTTGATACCGTTTTCTACAATCTGTATAATTAGATAGTAAGATTGCCAAAGAAAGGATGCAACATGAGTAACGAACGTTTTTTAATGATAGAGTCTGATATTAAAAATTTATCCTTCCGATTAGAGTCTATTACCAAATCCAAATACGATAGCGACTGGCATAGTACGCTACATACTCATCCCTTTACTGAACTTTTTTATGTTATTGACGGTAAGGGCGAATTTATTATTCAACATCAACGTTTTCCGGTTAAAGCCAATGATTTTGTCATTATTAATCCTCAGGTAGAACACACTGAAGTTTCTTCACCAGATTCTCCTCTAGAATACATTGTGGTGGGAATCCAAGGTCTTTCCTTCTCGAATTTAACACCTGTGGATCAAGGTGGACATCCTTTTTCGTTCTTTAATTTACGAGATGAACAAAAGGACATTTTGCGCTACTTAAACGCGATGGTGCAAGAAGCCACGAATCAAGCGCTCAGTTATGATTTAGTTTGTCATAATCTGTTAGAAATCTTATTGATTAAAATTTTGAGACACCAGCATTTTGATTTGGAAGTCGGTTCTCATAGTAAAACGACAAAAGATATTGCGTTTATAAAACATTATTTGAAAACATACTACCGAGAAAGCATTCAGCTAGAAGCATTAGCGTCAATGACCCACTTAAGCCGCTTCTATATTTCCCACAGTTTTAAAAAAGAAGTCGGCATGTCTCCAATGGAATACTTAATGACCATTCGTATCAAAGAAAGTAAAATTCTACTGCGGACAACGAATTATTCTATTTCTCAAGTGGCGGACATCGTTGGATTTACAACCCCCACTTACTTTTCAAAACAATTTAGAAAAATAACGGGAATTTCCCCAACGGATTACCGCGAGAAATATCAAAAGGAGTCCCAATGATACGAAAACCAAAGCGCGATGAGAGACGACAAATCATCCCTCTGATCGAACTGATTATGCAAGATATGGAACTGCCGATTCTGGAACATACGAGCCCGGAAATGCTCTACGCGATGCTAGAAGAAGCCATGCTCGACGACCAGTTTCGCTATGGACTGAAGAACACGCTCGTCTATATTCATGAAAGAAAAGTCGCTGGGGCCATCTTCGGCTACCACGGACACTTAGAAGATGCGATTGACGATCCGTTCCACCGATTATACGAAGATTACAACATCGAGCATCAAATTCCGCTCTACGAGGACAAGGAGACGATGCCAGGCGAATGGTACATCGATATTTTAGCGGTCTATCCCGAATATCGTCGTCTTGGAATCGGCCGTAAATTATTGGTCGAAGTAGAAAACTTAGCACGCCAACAAGGGGCCACAAAAATCGCCCTCAACTGCGAGAAGGACAATACGAAGGCCTATCAATTATACGAAAAACTAGGCTACACGCCTGAGAGTGAACGCATCTTAAGCGGTCATCCGTATTACCATATGACGAAAACCTTATAAAAAATCCCACTTTGGACAAAATCGTTCAAAGAGAGAATTGTTAAAATGTAACTTATATGTTACATTTTGCTTTTTTACAAAACGAAAAAGAGACTCGAAATTTCGAATCTCTTATTTTTGCTTCTATGATTATTTTACAGAGGCTTGACGGAGGTTGATTGTACGTCCGAATGGAAGTACTTCGAATCCGTCTACGTTTTCAGCAAGTAAGTAGCTTTGGCTTGCTTGGTAGATTGGAGCGATAGCCACATCATCCATCACGATTTTTTCAGCCGCAATCATTTGTTTGTAACGTTCTGCTGGCTTCGTTGCGTATGTTGTTTTCACTTCAGCAACGGCTTTATCGTAGGCTTCGCTTGAGTAGTTTCCGAAGTTGATTCCTCCACCTGTTACGTATTGTTCTAAGAAGTTTACTGGATCTTGATAGTCAGGTGCCCATGTTCCGAAGAAGAAGTCGAAATCATCTGCACGTTGTAATTCAAGACGGTTTTTCAATGGCACTGATTTAATGTTCAATGTCACGCCTGGTAAGTTCTTTTGGATTTGCGCTTGTAAATATTCGCCAACCACTTTCGCACTACCTGCATCTGACGTTAATAAGGTCACTTCGATTGTGTCCATCCCTAATTCTTGTTTAGCAAGTGCTAATTCTTTTTGCGCTTCTTCGACATTGTAGGTGAGTAAGTCGCCACGGTCTTCCACATAATCTTTCCCCGTTTCTGGGTTTTCAGCAAATCCCTTTGGAACAAGACCATTTGAAACGATTGAGCCGTCTTTTAACACGTTGTTTACAAGAGCCGCTTTATCGTAAGCCATCGCAATCGCACGACGGAAGTGTTTGTTTCCTGTGATTTTGCGTTCTACGTTGAAATTCATGTACCCCATTGTTGCTTTTGGAATAGCGTGATACGTTGGTTGCGTTTTATATTGATCGACGAATTGTTCGCTGATTGTTGTGTATTGGACTTGTTTTCCGTCAAATAATTGAACAGAAGTCGCTACTTCTTTCGATACATTCACAGTAACGTTTTGTAATTGAACGTTTGCTGCATCCCAGTAACCGTCGTTCTTCACAAGTTTCCAAGAAAGTTCAGAACCTGTCCATCCTTCTAATTTGAACGGTCCGTTTGTCACGATTGAATCTGCTGAAGAACCGTATCCTTCGCCTTTTTCTTTCGCCACTTTTTCAGATTGTGGTAAGAAACGTGACCCTGTTAATAATTTTGGTAAATATGGAGCAGGATTTTCAAGCGTGATTTCTAATGTTTTATCATCAATCGCTTTAACCCCTAATTCTTCTGTCGATAATTCGCCTGAACGAATTTTCTTCGCGTTTTTGAACACATCCGCTGATTGAGCTACATGTCCTTCTTTTGGATTCACTAATTTACGATACGTATATACAAAATCTCCGGCTGTTACTGGAGTGCCGTCTGACCATTTAGCGTCACGTAGTTTAAATGTATAAACAAGACCATCCGCGCTCACAGTTGGTTCTTCTGCAGCCATTCCTAATTCAACTTTATTGTCTTTTGCGACACGATATAACCCTTCAAAAATTTGTCCTAACATATCAGAACTTGGCACATCATCATAGTCCGCGCTATCCAATGTTGCTAATTCTCCAAATGTTGTAATCGTTAAACTTTGTTGATTATTTGCTGTCGTCGAAGTTGAATTGCCACCACATGCAGCCAAACCTAACGAAATTAACAGTGTTGTCATCAATAATTTGGTTGATTTTTTCATAACAATTCTCCTTTATTGGTAAAATACATCGCATTTCACGATAGCTACATGATAGCATGGAAAAGAGAAAGCAAAAAATTTTCTGCTCATATCAAAAAATAACTCTAACTTTCATTCGTAGAACAAAATCCCTCCCTTTATGAACCTATATTCGTTCTTGCATTTCCTAAAAATCTAGTTTATGATAGGTGTATTATAAACATATTATTTAAGAAGGGAACTTTATTTATGAAAGAAAATCGCAATCACGGATTTAAGCTGCGTCTTATTTTCGGAATCATTTTAATCGCCCTAGCTGGTGTTGTCTTATTCAGTTTAAATAAATCTACTCCAGAAGACTTAGAAAAAGCAGGAAAAGTGTTTGATGTCGCTCGAAGGGAAGACGGAGATACACAAGTAGTTAAGGTCACTCAAATTTCTAGTAATCCTGTGGCTACAGTCGATAGTGGAAAATCAAAACTGTATATTATTGAATATTTAAAAGAAGATAATACGTATGGAATTATCGGACTTGAAGTTCCTGCTGATTCAAAATTAGCTTCTGATTTAATTTCAAAAAATGATACTTTGCCAAACAATCCAGAATTAGTTAAAGTCACTGTCATCGATTCTTTCCGTAATAAAAAAGCGATTGTAGACTACGATTCTAAATTTACAGAAGTTTTGAATGATAATAATTTATTATCTGGTAATTCACAAACGGTTTACTATCTATCTACATCTGAATCATCTTCTTCAGCTCAAGGTGGCATGTATGTAGCAATTGGTCTTTCAGCAGCTGGACTTCTTTTCGTTGGATTAGCTTTCCTAAAACGTAAGAAAGTAAATGCAGCTTATGATGAATTATATGCAGCTTATCCAGAACTAAATGGTAACTTAGACTTAATGTTACAAAACGCAACTTATGCTGATGACGAAACACGAGTTTATATTTATAAAAATCACTTCTTTACAACGCTTAGCGGGTTAGAAGTTTATGATTTAACTCAAGCAAATCGTATTTACCATTATCAAATCAACCATAAACGTTATGGAATCACAACAAACCGCGATTCATATATCGTATTCTTAACCGATAATACAAGTTATAGAAACAAAAAGACAAAAATTCAAATTGTAAATATCGGTGAAGAAACCGATAACTTCTTACAACCTTTCTTCTTTGCAGCTCACCAAGAGTTCCCTAACTTAGAAGTTGGTTATGAAAAAAATAGACCGTTTTAATTTGGACTAAAAATTCTCGCAAAATTGATATGTCCCTCCTTTACTGGATATTCCAGTAAAGGGGGGATTTTTTATCCAATAATCTTTCATTCCAGTGAGTGAAACTTTAAACAAACCTTTGCACTTCAAACTATCTTATGATATATTATTTCTGTTATACATACCTATAAAAGGAGAATTATTATGACTGAAAAACGTAATACTCGTGGGATTATTTCACTAATCGTTTTGGGAGTTGTCTCATTTCTTATCGCTATTGGACTTGTGGGCTTCTTCTATTTCTTCCAAACTGCAGATAATTTGTATAAACAAGGAAATATCTTCGGTGTGAGTCCTATGAAAGACAATGCAACGACTTCTGTTAAAGTTACTGGATTTTTATCGGATCCAATTGCGAATGTAGATGGAGGAACTCAATTATATTTAATCGAGTTTACTCGTAAAGATAGCGAAGATTACGGTTATACAAGCCTTGAGATAAAAGAAGGCGATAAACTGATTGACGAACTTAAAGCTAAACAAGATGACTTAGTCGACAATCCAGTCTATGTTCTCGCTAAAGCCCGTAAATCGGATGGAGAAGGTGCCGTTAAGAACTACACAAGAGAGTTCAAAGAAACGATTAAAGAAAATAAAGCTATTTCTCAGTTAGCTGAAACTCAATATTATGTTTCAGCTGATGAAGCGAATACCGAACGTCTCTATGCTTCGGCTGGAGCCGGTATTGCTGTGTTATTCGGTCTTGTATTCTTCTACTCAGCTTACGCAACTCGTAGAGGAGAAGATAAAGCCTATGGTGAACTTTATGCAGCTTATCCAGAATTGAATTATTCAATGGATACGGTATTAGAAAATGCCACTTACGTAGATAACCAATTAGGCATCATATTATACAAAAATCACCTTATTTCTACATTCAAAAATTTCCAAGTATATGACTTAACAAAAGCTGAGCGCATTTACCATTATATCTACACACAAAAATCATACGGTATGACGGTAAGTCGTACTTCACAACTAATCGTTTTAACCTCAGATAAATCTTATCGCAGAAAGAAAACTACTCTTCTCATTAAGAATGTGGGAGAGGACACCGATGACTTACTACAACCATTCTTCTATGCAGTAAGCCAAGAATTCCCAGAGGTTCTATTAGGATATGAAAATAAAAAGAGACCTTTCTAAATAAAAGGTCTACTGGTTCAAAAACCCCCCTTTACTGGACTGCCCAGTAAAGGGGGTTTTTCTCATTAAGAAAACTCTCCTCAAAGTAAAAGAAAAGAACCTCCTATTTGGAGATTCTTTTCCTTTACAATTAATCTACATAAGGTGTTTTTGTACGGTTTAAGAATGCATAAGCTAACCCAATTAAGATTCCTCCGCCAATCCAGTTCCCAACAAATGATACTGCCCAATGACGGATAATATTGAGCCAATTTAAAGCATCAATTGAGTTTCCAACTGGTGAGAATTTCACGATAGAGAAAGATGCAAAATTCGCTACTACGTGTTCATTTACTAAATAAACAAACATGAAGATGGCTGAGATTACAATCCATAATTTAGCTTCTTCACTCTTAATTAAGATAAATGAAAGAATCGCTACGTTAACAAAGACATTTGCTAAAATACCTTCTAATAAAATCAGTTCGTTTGAACGAGATAATTTCAATTCAGCAACTTTTGCGATAAACTCATTTGCATTGATTCCGTTAAATGCTGAACTATTAGCGAATAACGCTCCTATAAACATGGCTCCAATTAAATTAAATAAAGTACAATAGAATAAAATAGCAATTGCTTTAGACCATTTAATATGTTTTTGGTACGCTCCAGCTGTTAAAAACATCATGTTCGAAGTCGCTAACTCTCCATTTAAAAATACAACATACACTAATCCCCAAGTGAAGATAAATGCAAAAGTAAATCTACTTAACGCAGGATTTAATCCAGCTATAATTTGTGCCGCATGGGCTCCTGCGGCTGTACTCATTGTTAAAAATGCTCCTGCAAACATTGAACGCAGTGCATAGCGCATTTTGCTTTCATCAAAAAGCGCTTCTTTTTTTTGACATGCTTTATTAAGTTTTGTATTGAACTCACTCGTGTGTTCCATAACATTCCTCCTAAAAATTAATTACACTTCAGTATACCATTTTTTTCACAAATGCAAAGCCTTTTCTATTGTTTTTGGCAAAAAATCCTTTACAAGTTTTATGAAGATTGTTAGAATGAGGGCTGATTAAAACAGTATAAAGGAGATTCTTATGAAAAAGATTATTGGAATTTTAACAGCGACTTTATTATTAACCGCATGTGGACAAGCCCCTGCAAATACGAACTCAACGACGACAAGTGTTGAAACGACTACAGCAGCCAAAACTACAAGTGTGACTCTCAACATTACAAAAGATGGACAAGCGATTGAAGGTAGCCCATTTACTCTCACTTTTAAAGAAGGAGATAATCTCCTAGATGTCATGAAAGCTCAATTAAAAATTGTCGAAAAAGACGGATTCATCTCTTCTATTAACGGAGTTGAACAAGTTCCATCTGAACAAAAATACTGGTTATTTGATGTTAATGGACAAATGAGTCCTGTTGGTGCAAAAGAAGTTCTCCTCAAAGCTGGAGATGTCATCGACTGGAAATTAAACAAACTTCAATAATCTATGAAAATATCGACTCAAAAAATCGCATTTATCGCAATGATGTCGGCTTTTTGCGTGATTAGTAGACTCGGGATGCTTGCCCTCCCGAATGTTCAACCGATTACTGTAGTCGTCATTTGGATGACCTTAGAATTAGGATGGGGATACGGTGCTTCCATCAGTATCCTTTCCATTTTAATCTCGAATCTGCTCATTTCAATGGGGCCGTGGACTCTTTATCAGATGATCAGTTTTTCAATTGTTTGTCTATGTGCGACCCTACTCTCCCCTTTGTGGAAGAAAAGGGCTCGCTATCCGAAAGCAAGTTTCCTTATCTTCCCGATTTTTGCAAGTTTGATGGGATATTTATACGGATTTATTATCTCGGGGATTTGGGTACTTTCAATGCCTGGTCTGAATTTTTGGATTTATTATGCCAACGGAATTCTATTTGATACTTATCATGCCCTTGGAAATATTGCTTTTTGGATATTACTAATTCCTATCTTTGAACGATTAAATCCATTTGAAAAACTAAAAAAATAAAAGGAACAGAGTGCCCTCTGTTCCTTTTTTCTATCCTTTAAGTTGATAATTAACAATATCTTTTTTTAATTGACGGATTGGGTAAGGACTATCTTTCATGATTTTCTTTGCCTGACACCCCGCATATCCTTGAAGAATATCCACTTTAGGAAGAACGACCCAATCAGACAATTTTTCTTCGGCTTCTCTTTTAGTAGCCTCCTCTTCCTGGTTATCGAGAATAAATACAAATCGATACTCTCTCTCGTGACTCCATTCCTTAAATTTGGCGAAGGTTGCTTGGATGTAGAAATTCAAGTTTGAAAAAGAGAATCGATTACTGTGACTTCTTGTTTTGGGCCTTTGATCGATATATTCGACTTCCCCATACACGCATAATCCATCAAGAGCAACCCCTTGAATTTTATCGAGTAAGCTCGAGTAGGAATATTGTAAAGCATAACCTTCATGACTATTAGCATAATAGGACCACATTAATATATTATCGTATGCATGCGTGAAACAGAAAACTCTAAAAACATCCATCATCGTATTCCCATCCGCATAATAACAGTTACAATCAAAAGGATCATTAAACCACTTAGGATGGCTAAAAGACACATTGCCTTCTGCCACCTGATAGGCATTTTTCTCCACAGTTTCTTTCCCGTAGTATTTTACAAAATAGGTTTTCTCTTCTAAAATCTTCATTTCTGCTTTTTTGAAGTAGAACGTTACGTCCTCTTTAAACTCAACTCCACATTGTTCAATCAATTGCTCTGGAGCTAAAAACCCCAATCGAATATTGTTATTCAATGCGTCATTAAACACTTTATCCGCCTTTTCTACAGTAAATCCTTCCGGAACTTTTGCGTTTGGATTTTGAATAAAGACTCTTTTTTGAGCGTTTAATGGAATATCGGGTGGATTCTTTTTAGAGAACTGTGGCTGTTTCAAAAGAGAGACCAGCTCCTGTTTATTAGTTAAGGTATTCAACAACAAAAAACAATTACTATCTGGATAAGACTCTTCTACCTTATAGTGATTATGCGTCTGAAGAAAAGTTAATTTAGCAATTAAATAACGATACAATTCAATATCTTCTTTTAAGATAATTTTCAACCGAATCACCCCCGTATCAAAAGTATATCATTTATTCTCTTTTGTTTAAATATACGTTTGAAGCTTGGTAGAGATTGAGACATAGGCTCAATCCGGTGCCCCATTATCACTATTATGAAGACATCCGAGGAATCTGTAAGATAGACGTAAGTCTATTCCTTTTTGCACACAAAAAAGGAGGGGTTACCCCCTCCTTTTGTATTATTCATCATCTTCAACGCTATCATCATTCTGGGCATCTTCCGCAAGAATCTGCTCGAGTTCTTCTTCAGAAAGTTTGGTAACATGAATTTTACGAATACGATCATTCTCGATTTCTGTCGGTTGTAACATGTACCCTTCGAATCTCACCTTCACTACCTCTTTATCATCTGGGAAGTAGCCAAGTTTTTCAATAATCGCACCCGCCATTGTGTCCACTTCATCAGACTCTAATGACGTTTGATAAATTTGATTGAATCTATCGAGCGATATTCCGGCATCAATCACCGAATTGTTTTCGTCAATTTCTACGATTTCTTTTTCTTCTTCATCGTACTCGTCTTCGATATCTCCGACGATTTCTTCAATCAAGTCTTCTAATGTAACAATCCCTTCAACCCCGCCGTATTCATCTTTTAATACCGCTAAGTGTTGACGAGTTTTTCTAAATTCTACTAATAAATCATCTACGAAAATTGTCGATGGTACAAATACTGGTTCATGCGCTAGGGCGCGTAAATCAATATTGTCAAATCCTTGCTCTCTTGCAGCACGGAAGACATCTTTCACGTGAACGACCCCGATAACCGTATCTTTATCTTCTTCGTAAAGAGGAAGACGTGAATAGGAGCAATTCAAGATAATCTCTAAGTTCTCCGCTAACTCATCGTCGACATCCAGCATCAACGTATCCGTACGAGGAACCATCACTTCACGTGCAAGTTTCGTATCTAGAGAAAGTACCCCTTGCATCATCGCAAACTCGGAAATATCAATCGCACCGTCGTTACGGCTATTGGCAAGTAGAGACTTCATCTCGCTTCGTGTTAATTTTTCTTCCACCTTAGTAAATTCAATTGGTGTCATTCGTTTTAATAATCCTGTTGAGAACGTCAAAATCCAAACGAATGGTTTTGAAATCTTTTTGACAAACAAAATAATCCCTGCAGTATGTAACGCAATCGGTTCTGCCACTTGTAATGCCACTTGTTTTGGATATAATTCCCCAAATACTAAAGTGAGATAGGATAGAACAACCGTCACAATCACTAATGCTAATGTTTCGGCTCCAGGAATGTTTCCTAATAATGGTTGAATTCGTGAAGAGAAACTTGTTGCGGCAGACGCACTCGAGAAGAACCCAGCAAATGTAATCGCTACTTGAATCGTTGCGAGAAACTCATCCGAATTCTCTAATAGACGCATTACCTTGATTGCTTTTTTATCTCCTTCTTGCGCTCTTTGTGCCATTTTTCCTTGATTAATGGACACAAACGCAATCTCCGCTGCAGCAAAAAATGCATTTAATGCAGTTAATAATACAATGATTAAGATCTGGACTCCCAACGAACTCCCATCTGAATCAGCTGTCATAATTTTGTTAACCCCTTTTAACTATAGATTTTACCCATTATCGAAAATGGTATAGAGATATCATATCAGTTTTTGATGAAAAATCAAGATTTAGTATTATTTTGTAATGGTTCTTTAATGTTAGAATCTTCATTTTATCGTTTTTCTTCTCTATCCATTCTCATTTTCTCATCATTTCTTCACTTTTCTAGTTACATTTCTCTCAAAAAATGGTACTATTATTAAGAAAGACATATATAGGAGGAATGAATATGTTATTAAAATCTCTTGTAGTTCCAAAAAAGAATCTAACGGTCGTTAAGGAATCGTGCACGTTAGAAGAAGCCATTACGATTTTAGAAGAATCAGGATATCGTTGTGTGCCTGTATTAGATGAAACAGAAACTTTCTTTAGAGGAAATATTTATAAAATGCACATTTATCGCCATAAAGCAAACGGCGGTGATATGAGCCTTCCTGTTACACATCTCATTAAGAATTCTACGAAGTTTATTAGTGTAGATAGTTCTTTCTTCAAAGTATTCTTTACAATTAAAGAATTACCTTATATTGCTGTTTTAGATAAACAACAACGTTTCTACGGAATCTTGACACACAGCAGTCTCCTTGGCATGCTTCAAGAATCTTGGAACGTGAAAAATGGTTCTTATGTATTAACGATCATCTCTGGCGGTGAAAAAGGGGCTCTTGCAAATATCTCAAAAGTGATTAACAAATACGCTTCTATCGCAAACGTAATGACTATCGATACTGAAAAAGATAAAAGCTTACGTCGTTTGTTGATCACATTACCAGCAGGTGTTTCAAAAGACACCCTTCAACAAATCGTCGATGGCCTCGAGAAAAAAGACTACTCAGTCGCTGAGGTGGAGGATTTACAAAACAACTAGGATACGAGACATCGCGTTCAGAAATGGAACGTTGGACCGGAACA
>NZ_KV790838.1:0-14497 GCF_001807725.1 Granulicatella sp. HMSC31F03
GAAAAATTCCATCAACCCTAAAAATTATAGAACCGATAAAACAAGCATTTTTCCTCAAAAAAAGGTAAGATATTGGAAGAAGTGAGGGGATAATATGAATATCACGATTGTGAGTGTTGGAAAATTAAAAGAAAAATATTTAAAACAAGGAATTGATGAATACGCAAAACGCTTAGGCAGCTACTGTAAGTTCCAAGTAGTGGAAGTGCCAGACGAGAAAGCTCCTGAGAATTTAAGCGACAAAGAGATGGAGCAAGTACTCGAAAAAGAAGGAGAACGTATCCTTTCTAAAATTAAAGACGGGGACGTGGTTGTGGCCATGGCAATTGAAGGAGACTTGGTGAGTTCAGAGCAACTCGCAAAAGAGATGGATACCTTTGCGCTCCATGGTAAGAGTTCGATGGTCTTTGTTATTGGGGGATCTCTAGGTCTTAATCCAGCTGTGAAAAAACGGGCTGACCGTAAGATTTCATTTGGCCGTATTACCTTGCCGCATCAACTGATGAGACTCGTTCTAACCGAGCAAATTTATCGCGCATTCCGAATTAATTCTGGTCATGCTTATCATAAATAAGTAAATATTCTCATAAAAAAAATAAAAAGAAAGTGCAAAATAGAGAATATATTTTCACATTTATTTCATAAGGTATGTCTATACTTTAGTTATTCCCAAAGAGAATATTTATCCTCCCAAATAAATATTTCTAATCCTTTTTTCCACCGACAGCTGTCGGTGGTTTTTTTGTGCAAAAAAGCATTGATTGAAGAAAAAATCCGTACTATACTTAAAGTATGGAGAAGTACCCAAGAGGCTGAAGGGGTCGCACTCGAAATGCGATAGGTCGTGAAAGCGGCGCGGGAGTTCAAATCTCCTCTTCTCCTTAAAAGTTCTTTATATATCAACGTTTTTAGAGGTTTTGTTCCGTAAATGTTCCGTAGCTTCTGATGAGATTTATCCGTTTTAAAAAAGTACTGGAGGCAGAAAAAGAGATGACTAAAGTAAAATTAAATTTAAATCAAACGCACTGTTGTGGAATTTATTCGGATAAGACGGTGTACAGTTTTACAGGGGATAGCTACCAAGAGTTGTTTTACCTTCTTCAAAGACGTGGACTTATCGAATCATTTATTGATGGAGACTTTATTGTCTATGATGAATTAAGACAGTACTCCGAGTTACCGCCTTATCAAAAGCTTACTGAGGAAGAATTAGAAGCGATTGATTTTGATAGTATTATTCAAAATCTGAGTGATGATGAAATCAAATCGGTGATTGAGAAATTCTTTGCCTATCGCTTTGACTGTGAGTTTCAAGAAGTAGAAGAATAAATTTATGTAGTATTTTAAAAGCCAGGACATATAATTTGTCCTGGCTATTGTTTATTTTATTTTTAGAGATTCGTTATATTCTTCTGCATCTGGAGTTTTCGTAAACTCAATCGTTAAATCTTTATATTTCATTAGCTCTTTCTCTAAATCATCAATTGAAACCTTAAAGAATTCTTTTCGGTTATTAACTTTATTCACGCGGTTTTTGCTAAATTTGTTGTGCAATTCAGTTTCTAGTTGATAGGCATTATAGCTGAAAATTAAGGCATGAACATCAAATTTAAAAGGAACTGAAGCACTACTCAATTCGTTAATTCGCTCTAGTGGATCTAGCCGTCTAGTAACGCCAATTTTAAATATATCTTTTCCAAATGCACCGATATTGGAAATTATATAAACATAACCAGCTCCTAAATTTTCTAGGCGATAATCAAGTTCTTTCTCTTCATCTGTATAGTCTTTAATATTTTGATTAGCCGCCGTAAGTTGAGCTAGAATATCATTCTTCTCATTTTCATCTTTAGTTTCAGCTAATCTTAGATTTAATTCTTCGACTAATTTTTGTAAATGAGTAATTTCTTTATTAATCTTTTTCTTCTTGTTTTCTACTTCCTTTTGTAGAGCTTTTTCTTCACGTTCTTTTTCTCGTTGCTCTCTTAAAGCTTCTTTTTCTTCAGCTTTCTTTCAAATTCATATCCTAAATACAATTCCTGATATTTCAAATTTAGAAATTCTTCGCGAATAGATACTAAGTTTGGTTTGAACGCTTGATTCAAAATTCTAAATGATGTAGCTATTTTATTTTCAATTGAATCAATATTATTATATTTAATTTTATTAATGGCAGCTTCACATTCAGCATTAAAACATCTTAGTATAACTTTGATATTTCCATTGGTCATTTGACGACCTTTTGATAAACTTCCATCAACACGCCATAAATCAGAATATTTTACAGCGGATTTGTTTTTTATCATATTTTTTTGTTGCTGACGAATTTTATCTAATTCATCTTTGTATTGTAGAGATGTAGCAAAATCATATTTTGGTTTATACAGTGCAAACTGTTGAAGTTCAATCTCATCTTCGACGTCAACTAATTCTTTACGTTTATTACTGATTTCTCGAATAACCCCATCTAATTGAGATTTATATTTAATGACTTCTACGTTAATTTCCTTTTTTTCTTTCTCTTTTTTAGCGATATAGTCATTAATTTCTGCAATTGTTAGTGACTTCGTTTCTTCGAGTATTTTCTCCATATTTTGAACTTTCCCATTAAGTTCTTCATTTTCTTTTTTTATCTCTGATATTCTAAAAATATCTAAAAACCCCATACTAAACACCTTCCCCAATTTTATAATAAAAAACCGGAACGAAATTTCGTTCCGGCAAATGTTGTTAAGTAACGACTCTTAGCGAATCACTTGTTCTGTTTCTTTGTCGAAGAAGTGAGATTTGTTTAAGTCGAATGCTAATTCAACTGTTTCGCCTGGGTTGTGGAAGTCACGTGCATCCACTTTAGATACGAATTCAGTATCATCAACACGAGTGTAAAGCATTGTTTCTGCACCAAGTAATTCTGATACAACAACTTCTGCTTTTACTGAAGATGAAGGATAAGTATCGATAGCGATTTGAGCCCCTTTGATATCTTCTGGGCGGATACCGAAGATAAGTTCTTTTCCTTCATATCCTTTTTCTTCAAGAAGTTTTTTCTTCGCTTCTGGTAATTGTAATGATAAACCTTTACCGTTTGTAATCACGCCGTCTTTTAATGTGACAGTGAAGAAGTTCATTGCTGGTGATCCGATGAATCCAGCTACGAATACATTGTTAGGTGTGTTGTACACTTCTTGTGGAGTACCGATTTGTTGTACGAAACCGTCTTTCATGATAACGATACGGTCCGCCATTGTCATCGCTTCTGTTTGGTCGTGTGTTACGTAAATAGTTGTTGTTTCTAAACGACGGTGTAATTTTGCAATTTCAGCACGCATCGCAACACGTAATTTAGCATCTAAGTTAGAAAGAGGTTCGTCCATTAAGAATACTTTCGCATCACGAACGATCGCACGTCCTAAAGCCACACGTTGACGTTGACCACCAGATAAAGCAGCTGGTTTACGTTCTAAGTATTGCGCTAAGCCTAAGATTTCAGCAGCGTTTTTAACACGTTTGTCAATTTCAGCTTTGTCGTATTTACGTAATTTCAAACCGAATGCCATGTTATCATATACGCTCATGTGAGGATATAGGGCATAGTTTTGGAATACCATCGCGATATCACGATCTTTTGGAGCTACGTCGTTCATCACAACGTCGCCGATTTTTAATTCCCCTTCAGAAATATCTTCTAGACCAGCAATCATACGAAGTGTAGTTGATTTACCGCATCCAGAAGGTCCTACGAATACGATGAATTCGCGATCTTTGATGTGTAAGTTAAAGTCTGTTACGGAATAGTTTTCCGCGTTGTCATATTTTTTGTGAATATGGTTTAATTGCATTTCTACCATTAGGATTTCCCCCTGTCATTGTTTTAACACTATTAGTTTACGATTTTTAGTAGAAAAGTGATAGGGTACATTGCACAAAAAGTATCCTAAATTTTGTGCATATTGCCGAAAAATGGTGTATGAAGGATTCTTTTTACCGTATCTTAAGATAAAGAATGTAAGGATTTTCAAAAAAAGAGTGAACACGAGTGCAAGCTTTCCAAAACTTTGTTATGATAAGAGGTAGAAACTTTAAATGAAAAGGTGATGAAATGGAAAGAAAACGTGGATTTGAAGTTATATCTGCTTATGAAGGGAAAGGAATTAATGTTCCTAAACGTTCTACAAAACATTCGGCAGGTTATGATTTTGAAGCGGCAGAAGATATTGTGTTACCAAGTATTTGGAAAATGATCTTTAAATTTGCTGCTACTCAATTAAAACAATGGATTTATACAACCGATAAAGAAACGGTTGAGGCAGAATTACAAAAAGAACAAAAAGTATTAAAACCGATTCTTGTTCCAACAGGAATTAAATCTTATATGCAAGAAGATGAATATTTACAACTTGCGAACCGTTCAAGTAATCCACTTAAACACTTTTTAGTATTACCAAACGGAATTGGAGTTGTTGATAGCGACTATTATAATAATCCAGATAACGAAGGACATATTTACTTCCAATTAATCAACTTTGGATTATTCGATAAAGAAATTAAAAAAGGCGACCGTATTGGCCAAGGTATTTTCTTACCATTCTTAAAAGCAGATACGGACGAAGAAAATGATATGAATGAACGTACAGGCGGTTTTGGTTCTTCTGGCGTTCGTTAGAAAGGAGCCAATATGGCAAAAACAGCCACAAGTTTTGTATGTAGAGAATGTGGATATAATTCACCAAAATATTTAGGAAAATGTCCAAACTGTGGAAATTGGTCCACAATGGAAGAGTTTAAGGAAACGACGAGTAACACGAAACGACCTTCTTTAGTCCAACAGTCAGAAGAAGCCCATAAAACAAAACCGATGCGACTGGACCAGGTTTCTTATGAACGCGTCAACCGTGTAAAAACATCCATTAGCGAACTCGACCGTGTGCTTGGTGGTGGCGTGGTGCCAGGCTCCTTAGTATTAATCGGTGGGGACCCTGGGATTGGAAAATCGACTTTATTATTACAAGTTTCTAGTGAATTACAACAAACACAAGGGACCGTTCTCTATGTATCCGGAGAGGAAAGTGCGTCTCAAATTAAAATGCGTGCAGAGCGTCTTGGGATGCAAGCAGACGGATTTTATATTTATGCGGAGACAAACTTAGAAGATATCGTTGCGCAAGTAGAAGCGTTGAAGCCGGACTATGTCATTATCGATTCGATTCAAACGATGACACATCCACAGGCAAACGGGGTAGCCGGAAGCGTGTCTCATGTTCGTGAGGCAACGGCAACACTCATGCGACTTGCGAAACTCAATCAGATCGCCATCTTTATTGTGGGTCACGTGACAAAAGAGGGAGCGTTGGCAGGTCCTCGTATGTTGGAACATATGGTGGACACCGTTCTTTATTTTGAAGGGGATAAGCATCATAGTTTCCGAGTGCTTCGCTCTGTGAAAAACCGTTTTGGGTCAACGAACGAGATTGGGGTCTTCGAAATGCATCAAGAAGGGCTGAATGAAGTAACCAATCCTTCGGAAGTCTTTTTAGAAGAACGTTTGGCTGGCGCAACTGGTTCCGCAATTGTCGTGTCTCTTGAAGGGACACGACCAATTTTAACCGAGGTGCAATGTCTATTGTCCCCAACAGCCTTTGGAAATGCACGCCGTACGACAAGTGGTCTAGACTATAATCGTGTTGCGCTCTTGATGGCGGTACTTGAGAAACGTGCAGGTCTTCTATTGCAAAACCAAGATGCTTACTTTAAATCAACTGGTGGTTTGAAACTGGGCGAACCTGCAGTCGATTTAGCGATTGCGATGAGTATCGTTTCAAGCTATAAGGAAAAAGAAACGCAGATGGGGGATTGCTTTATCGGCGAAATTGGCTTGACAGGTGAAATTCGAAAAGTAAACCGTGTCTATGACCGTGTCCGTGAAGCAGAAAAACTCGGATTCAAGCGTGTCTTCATTCCAAAAAACAACTTAGATGGATGGAAAATTCCTGAAAATATCGAAGTTGTCGGTGTATCTTCTGTCAAAGAGGCTATTTATAAAGCCTTCAATCATGAAAAATAGAAAGGAGAGGATTGGATGGAACAACCCAAAAAATTTCGAGCATACGGAAGAAAATTATTACAATTCATTTTCGTATTGCTCGGAGGATCTTTAGGAGCGACGTACTTTCCAAGTCTATGGCAAACGTTCAATATTTCAAATGAATGGCTAACATCTCAAGTAACGAATATTTTATTAGGTGCAATTATTTTATTCTGTATTTCATTTTTCGTTGCTGATCCAATTTTAGCGGGAATTCGTAGACTTGAAAAAATTGTGAGTCAACTATCAGTAAGTTATTTACTCTTCGGGATGATAGGAGCGCTGATTGGACTATTAGTGGCTTGGCTAGTTGGCCTTCCGTTTACTAATTTGCAAATTCCTGCAATTACTCAAGCGCTGCCGATTGCGCTTAGCATTATCTTTGGTTATCTTGGATTTTACGTAGGAACCACTCGTCGTGAGGATATTTTAAGAGTCTTCACAGTCAATAAGAAAAAAACAGAAGATTCTCCAGTGTTAGAGCGTAAAGCAGGAGATAATTTTAGAAAATATAAACTGCTTGATACGAGTGTTATTATTGATGGTCGTATTTACGATATTGCTAAAACAGGCTTTATAGAAGGGGTACTAGTGATTCCGGTATTCGTATTGAACGAGCTTCAATACATTGCGGATAGTGCGGATAGCTTAAAACGAGTAAGAGGTCGTCGAGGTTTAGATATCTTAAACGCCCTTCAAAAAGAAGAGCATATTCAAGTAGAAATTTACGAAGGGGATTATGATGATATCAATGAAGTCGATCGCAAATTGATTCGATTGGCCAAATCCATTGATGGAATTATTATCACCAATGATTTTAACTTGAACAAAGTAAGTGAGTTCCAAAATGTTCCAGTATTTAATATCAATGCTTTAGCCCAAGCCATTAAACCAGTTGTGATTCCGGGTGAAACGTTGAAGACTACCGTTGTGAAACAAGGAACGGAGCGTCAGCAAGGGGTTGCGTACTTGGATGATGGAACGATGATTGTTGTGGAAGACGGTCAATATTATATGAACGAAGAGATTGAAGTGGTCGTAACGAGCGCGCTTCAAACTGCAGCAGGTCGTATGATTTTCGCTAAACCACTGCATAGCCAAAAGAAAATTAAACAATAAAGTGCAAAATGATTACTTCAAATCCTTGCGGATTTGTTTATAATCGCTGTAATGGGGCACCGGTTCGAGCCGAAGTCTCTCACCTTTAAAGCCTCAAAGCTGGAGTAAGGAATCAATTCCTAACTCCAGCTTTTTCGCATTTAATGCTATTCCCCATTACTGCTATTATAAAATCCGCATGATTCTTTGTAATCATAGTGCTTAAAGTTTTTTTGTATGTTAGGAAGCAACGACTGCTGACAATTTGCATAAATAGAAAAAGGATGGACGAATTTCGTCCATCCTTTTTGTTATTCAATATCGATTTCAAATGGTTCGTCAATGGTTTCAGAGACGTATTTGCCATCTTTTTTGCGTTGTTTCACACATTCCGTTAATAAGTATTCGATTTGTCCATTGACTGATCTAAAATCATCTTCTGCCCATGATGCGATAGCAGCATATAATTTAGAAGACAGTCGTAATGGAATTTGTTTTTTCTTTAAATCAGCCATCGTTAGTATAGGCTTCCTGTATTAACGATTGGTTGAGCATCATGATTGCCGCAAAGAACAACTAGTAAGTTTGAGACCATCGCAGCTTTACGTTCTTCATCTAGTTCTACGAGGCCCCCTTCGTTTAAGCGTTCTAACGCCATTTCAACCATTCCAACAGCACCGTCTACAATCATCATTCTAGCGTCAATAATTGCTGAAGCTTGTTGACGTTGAAGCATTACCGCAGCGATTTCTGGAGCATATGCTAAATAAGTAATACGTGCTTCGATAATTTCAAGTCCTGCATTTTCTACACGTGCTTGAATTTCATCACGAATCCGTTTTGCAACGATTTCACTAGAACCACGTAAGCTACCTTCGTCGGCAATCCCATCACCTGTAGTGTCGACATTTGGAGCGACATCATATGGATAGATGCGTACGATATTACGAAGGGCGCTGTCACATTGCAGCGATAAGTATTCTTTATAGTTATCTACATTGAAAACCGCTTTAGCTGTATCAACCACTTTCCAAGTTACGGCAATTCCGATTTCTACAGGATTTCCTAAGCAATCATTAATTTTTTGACGAGAATTATTTAAGGTCATGATTTTTAAGGAAATATGTTTTTTAAAGGCATCTAAGTTGGCTTCAATTCCTGAGTTATTAATCGAGATTGATGTATTTTGACGATCGACATCGCCGCTTTGTCCAAGTTTCGTTTTAGAAGCAGGATTCACTGCCACGCTAAAAGGATTTACAAAATAGAATCCAGGCTCTTTAATCGTTCCTGTGTAATCCCCAAAAAGAGTCAAAACAATGGCCTCTTGCGGTTTTACAACTTTCAGACCGCCAAATGAAATGATCGATCCAATAAATAAAAAGATACTAAAAAGAACGCCGACGACAGCTAATGCTTCATTCTTCAAAAAAGCGATGGAAGAAATAAAGCTTGCAATCGCAACAATTATCATTAGAACAATGAAAAATAATGCGGAAAAACCGTTAGACTTTGTTTTTAAAATTTTTTCGTTCATAAAAAAGACTCCTTTGTCTATTTGATATCTAAATGATATCACCAAGAAATCTAAAATTCAATACAAAAAAAGAATTATTGGTAAAATTTACCAATAATTCTAAGAGATGGAATTCTAACTATAAAATAAGTAGTAAGAGGAACGTTATAATTGCTAGTCCGCCTTGTTTCCAGATGATGCTCATTTGGCTTGTCAGTCCACCGTATACTGCTACGACAATGATATTGAAGAGTAGAAATCCGACAACTTCTCTAGAACCAATGATTAATCCAAAGACTAATCCTACGGAAATCATCAAGTTATAGACTCCTTGATTTTTGAAGAGCGTCGTAATATTAGCATTCTTCAACGTTTCAACACTCATATTGAAGACGCGGCTTGTGGCTTCTGAAGTCGTTTGGAGTGTTTCCAAGTAGAAAATATAGACGAATTCTAGCGCAACGAGAGCGGTTAAAATAGTAATAATAATAGACATCTTTCTGCCTCCTTTTTAATAAGCAGACTAGTGTATAACTCTTTTTTTGACAGAAGCGAATGATAAGCCTAGGAAGAGCGAAACATTGACGGAGTGCGCTCAATATGCTATCCTATCCTTTGTATAAAAAAGAATCACTACGATTTAGAAAGGAGAAAGTCATGAGTTATATTTCAGTAGAACATCTTTCTTTCTCATATGAACAAGAGACAGTACTTGAAGATATTAGCTTTACAGTGGAGCCGGGTCAATTTGTGATTTTGACTGGGGAAAATGGGGCGGCAAAGTCAACACTCGTTAAAAATATTTTGGGCCTTCTAACACCAAAGACAGGGAAAGCAGTGATTGCTAAGAAAAATAGTAATGGCGAGAAGTTATCGATTGGGTATGCTCCGCAACAGATTTCTTCTTTTAATGTAGGTTTCCCTTCGAATGTTTATGAATTAGTGGCTTCAGGGAGATACCAACAAGGTCGCTGGTTTAAAAAATTAACAGCAGAAGATCACGAACATATCGAACGTTCTCTCAAATCCGTTGGAATGTGGGATGAGCGTCATAAGCGTATCGGAGATTTATCAGGGGGACAAAAACAACGCATTTGTTTAGCGCGAATTTTTGCAACAGACCCCGATTTATTCGTTTTAGATGAGCCGACCGCCGGAATGGATAAAGCTTCTAGAGAACGATTCTATCATCTATTACATCATGCTTGCGCTCATCACGGGAAAGCCATTTTAATGGTGACTCATGAGGAAGAAGCACTTGAACAATACGTGGATAAACATATCCATCTGCAACGAAAGGAGGATTCTCCATGGAGATGTTTTTCTATGGTTTCATGCAAAGAGCATTCATCTCAGGAATAGCGATGGCGTTTATCACGCCGATTCTTGGATTGTTCTTAATTCTTAGAAGGCAGTCGCTCATGGCGGATACTTTATCGCATGTTTCTTTAGTCGGAGTAGCGCTAGGATTTCTTCTAGGGATGAATCCGACGTTCACCACACTGATTGTAGTCATTATTGCAGCAATTTTTATTGAAGCCATTGGAAAGTATTTTAGAGGATATTCCGAAATCACCGTTGCGATTTTGATGTCTGGTGGAATGGCGATTGCCCTTATTTTAATGAACTTACAAAAAGGGCGTTCAACGATGAGTGTGGATCAATTTTTATTTGGTTCGATTGTGACAATTACAAATGAACAAATGTGGATTATGATTTTACTAGCTATTGTTGTAGTTGGTTTATATGCGATTTTCCGTAAACCACTCTATGTTCTATCATTCGATGAAGACACTGCGATGACCGCGGGATTGCCCGTTCGATTGATGACGAATCTCTTTACGATTATCACAGGTGTTGTGATTGCTGTGATGATGCCAATCGCAGGGTCACTTTTAGTATCGGCCGTTATCGTATTACCAGCGTCAATCGCGCTTCGAGTAAGCAGTAAGTTTAATGGAGTGATTATTGGCGGAATTATCATTAGTCTGATTGGTTTCTTTACAGGCCTGTCAGCTTCCTATATTTACGAAGCACCTCCAGGAGCTGCGATTACATGTGTATTCCTTGTCATTTTATTCATCTCATTTATCCTGAGTGCCTTTCGCAAAAAAGCATAATAACAAAGCTTACCATTCGTTTGGTAGGCTTTTTTTGTGACTCAGTTTGACGAAATGGCTAGGAGAGCGTATAGTAACTGTCATAAGATTATTTGGAGGACAAGTATGTGATTATACAGGCGTTATCGAGTCTGGTGACGATACTAGCGGTCATCACGCTCGGCTATCTCTTACAGGCCAAGGGGTGGTTTCAGGAAGGATTCAGTAAAAGCATTGCCGATTTGATTTTGAAAATTGCTTTGCCAGCGTCCATCTTTGTTTCAGTATTAAAATTTATTACAAAAGAACAACTCGTGAGTTTCTTTGGAGCGAGCCTTTATCCGTTGATTGCTGTGATTCTAGGATACATCGTGGCATGGGGCGCTGTTGTATTATTTAAAGTTCCAGTCGGGCGACGCGGGATTATGCTCAATACATTCGTTAATGCGAATACGGTCTTTATGGGGCTACCGCTCAATCTCTCCCTTTTTGGAGAAGAGGCGATGCCATACTTCTTGGTCTACTACGTGATAAATACATTGTCGATTTTTACGGTGGGAACGTATGTTGTAGCCACTGACCGTCCTGGTGGAAATAAAAACAAAGGAATCCAGTGGAAGGCCCTCTGTTCACCACCACTCATTGCGTTCTTAGTGGCATTAGTAGTTGTGGCACTTGGAATTCCAGTTCCAATCTTTGCCCAGAATTCCATTAGTATAGTGGGAAGTTTAGTGACGCCATTGTCACTAATGTATATTGGGATTAATCTTAAGCAAAGTGGCCTGGGAACACTCAAGGTAGACCGCGATACAGTACTTGCTCTAGCTGGACGTTTTGTTATTTTCCCAATCATAATGGTATTGGTGTTACTTTTTGGAGGAGCGGATAATCCCTTATTAAAAGAAACCTTTATTATTCAGTCGACTATTCCAACGCTGGTGATTATGCCGATTTTAGCGGCAGAAGCAGGAGGAGATGTTGATTTTGCTACGAATGTGGTGACCATGACAACCATTGCCTATTTAGCGGTATTGCCATTGTGGTCCTTATTCTTATTTTTTATTTAGCGAAATTATCATATATGATAATTTTTCAAGCACACAAAAAGCGAAGAACCCTTACAGGCTCTTCGCTTTATTTCATTTTATCTTATAAAAATTCATGAGTATCAAAGAAGTTTCCTAAAACAGCTTTGATCTTTTGAGATTCGGTATCAATTTCTGTAATTTTGATGATAGAAGAATAATCAGACACATTGTGATTAGACACTCCAGATTCACAGAACACAACCGCTCCTGCAGTGGTTGAATCGAACTCTTGGATTAAGCTACGCATTCCGTTAATCGTACCACCAGCCTTTAAGAAATCGTCAACGATTAATACATTAGATCCACTAGGAAGTGTACGTTTAGATAATTCCATTTTCTCAACACGAGAAGAAGAACCGGAAACGTAGTTAATACTTACAGTAGAACCTTCTGTAATTTTTGAATCACGACGAACAATGACGAAAGGAACGTTTAAATAATTAGCTACCGTTTGTGCGATAGGAACTCCTTTTGTTGCAACGGTCATAACGGCATCAATCTTCTTATCTTCGTAAGCAGATGCAATCATTTTTCCTAAATCATGTAATACATTTGGTTTTGCAAGTAAATCAGAAAGATAAATATATCCCCCTGGCAATAAGCGACTTGCATCGTTCATTTGTTCTTTTAATTTCTCCGCAGCAGCCAATGCTTGTTCACGTTTGATTTTTGGTACAAAAATCACTCCGCCAGCAGCACCAGGGACTGTACGAATAATCCCAACACCTTGTTTTTCAAAAGTCTTCTTAATGATAGCAATATCTTCACTAATAGAAGATTTTGCGGACTGGTACAAAGTTGTAAATGTAGTTAATGAAATTAACGTATGTGGATTATCTAATAGACGTTGTGTCATATCAATAAGACGTTCACTTCTTTTCAATTTCATTGTATCGTCCTCCCTCTTTGAATGAACTACTTCTATATTATACATAAAATAACGAAAATTACAATTTCGAAAAACCGTATCATTCGGGAAAAAGCACAAAAAACACCTCTTTATAAAACGAACGTTCTATTTTTATAAAGATATCTTATCAAAATGTAGAAGTACTTTAAAAGTTAATTAAAAACGGACTCATATCGTGAGTCCGTTTTACAGTTTAAATGCGTTTGAGTTCGATGCCGACAACACCGTATTGTGCTTGTTTTTCTTTTGAATAGTAAGTCAACATGTCATCGGGATGTGCGTTGTCCACGTCATCTGGAGTATACCCACATTGTAGTAGCGGGAGGTTTTCATACAGTTCTGTGAAGTTTTTAAAAACATGCAACCCAACCACTTCGCAGAGTGTCGTTTGCGAAGCATCTTCGGTATTAGTAAATCGAATTTGATCACCAATTTGAATCGATTGGCGCTTCTCATCGTACAGACGAAGCTCAATCGTTTTTTGACCGGAGGAAATGGAAGCATACGGTTTTGGGAAAAGAGTCATCTCATGCAGCATGACTAGTTCTCCTTGTTTAGTACGAATTTTTCAACGGCAACAGCAACGCCATCTTCATCGTTGGTTGTTGTCACGAAGTTGGCGATTTCTTTAATCGAATCAATCGCATTTCCCATCGCAACGCCAAGACCCGCGTATTCAATCATATCACGATCGTTCTCGTGGTCGCCAAGACACATCACTTCATCGGGTGTAAGGCCAAGTTTATCGGCTAGATGATGCACGGCCTTTCCTTTGCTTGCTTCAGGATGAATGACTTCGAGGTAAAAGCTGGCACTACGGAAAATATTGTAGCTACTCTTGAAGTCGTCAGAAAGATTTGGAATTAATTCTTCTAACACTTCAGGCTCATCCACGAACATGATTTTAACGAATTCTTTATCGGTTGGAATGTCCTTGTATAATTGGTGCACGATTGGCATGCCGACTAGTTCGCTCTCGTGAATAGAGTATTTACCGACTGTTTCCGTGGGAACGAAAATCGCTTCTTCGTCAATAGCGTGGTAGTGCACATTGTATTTTGTAGCATAATCGTTCACGCGTTCTAAATCGTCATGTGTCATTGAGAAGCGAACGAGTGCTTTTTTCGAACCTGTTTGTTGTACAAGTGTTCCGTTGTAAGTCACAACGTAATCGTGGTCGTTCACAAGGTCTAGTTCTTGAAGCAGCCCTTCTACACCAGGATATGGTCGTCCTGTACAAAGAACCACATAGACTCCTTGTGCGCTTGCGGCGTTTAAAGCAGCCTTTACTCGAGGTGTGATTTCGCGTTTTGAATTGAGCAGTGTGCCGTCGATATCGATGGCGATTAATTTGATAGACATAATGCCTCCTTGAAAATTGTTAAATAGCGTTAAGTAATGTTTTGAGCTGGATAATTGGATATCTTTAAAATAAGAATCTGAGCAAAAATACAATGCTTTTACATCAATCCATTACGTAAAACTTTCGGAGTGTTCCGTAAAATATGGAAAACACAATATACCTTATAAGGTATATTGTGTTTTTTTATTTATAAAAAGTAATTGATAGATGATGCTTATATCCTGCGAAGTTGAGTTCGGAAAAGCAGAGGCTCAAGCCTTTCGAGGTTAGTCCGCACGACTTGTGCCAAGTCCCTTGCGTTACTCCGGTCCAGTGATTCAGTCCTGAGCGTTCGCCCTCGT
>NZ_KV790838.1:14517-35711 GCF_001807725.1 Granulicatella sp. HMSC31F03
ACGACTCGTTCCGAGTCCCTTCCGGCGTTCCGGTTCAACGTTCCATTTCTAGACGCGATTGCTCACATCCTGTTATTTCATCTGATTTGAAAACACGTCTAATTGTGCAGCGATCGTTTGAAACTCTTCGTAGTCGTCCATAAAGAGTTCGTTTTGCATGTCGCGTGTGACCATTTCACGAGGGAAGTAGAGGCGTTCGTCTCCACGAACCTTTCCAGAAATGGCTTCTACAATCGAGCTGACTTGAGAAAGCTCGACCATATTTCCGTTGCGTTCTACGAGTTCGATTTGTGTTCTTGGCTTAATAGAATCTGGACGATAGAAATCATATGGCAAATCGAAACTGTTGTTAATCGCAGTGTAATATTCAGGGTCAAACCCAACGGCTTCCACGATTTGTCTCATTCGGTCGACTTTTGCGCCATCATTGATGCGGTTAAATGGCACTGATTTAAATGGACGACGATTAATGAAACGGTCGGATAAGTCACTTAAAATCGCATCTTCTTCTAAGAGCCAGTGAGAGAAGTACGTATTTAATACACCGTCATCGAGGCGTAAGTAATCTTCCAATGTCCAAGTTCCTTCAAAGAAAGGTTTTAAGAATGTTGCAGAGTGTTTTAAAGGATTTGATTCTGAGTTGTAGCAAGCCGAAGCGCGTTTTAATAGGTGATTTAATACGACTTCCATCCCACGTGAAACGGGGTGGAAATATACTTGCATGTACATTTGATAACGACTCACGATGTAATCTTCCACCGCGTGCATTCCTGAATACGTAAATGCAATGCCGCCTTTATACGGACGAATTACACGGAGGATACGCGTAAGGTCAAAGGTTCCGTAATTTACCCCTGTGAAATAAGCATCACGAAGCAAGTAGTCCATACGGTCTGCATCGATTTGGCTTGAAATCAATTGCACCACTTGAGGATTTGGATGTGTTTTTTGAATCACGCTGGCCACTTCTTGTGGGAAAGTAGAAGAGACTTTACGTAAAATCTGGTTCACTTCGGTTCCTTCAGACAAGATGATATCAATAGTGATTTGTTCATGGTTTGTGTCGAAAATTTTCTCAAAGGTATGAGAGTATGGGCCATGTCCTACATCATGCAGTAAAGCTGCGCATAGCACTACGAGGCGATTACGATCGTCCCAAAGGCCATCTCCTTCTTCTTGAGTAGCGTAATTTCTGGCGAAATTATCGCAAATGCGTCGAGCGATTTCATACACTCCAAGAGAATGCGAGAATCTAGAATGTTCTGCAGTATGGAAAGTGTACATAGAGGCGCCCGTTTGTTTAATTCTGCGGAGTCGTTGTAATTCACGGCTGTTAATCAATTCCAGAATAATTGGATGTTGCACATGGATATAATCGTGAACAGGGTCACGAAATACTTTTTCACGTTTGAATGCTTCTGTCATTCGTTTTACTCCTTCTTTCGTTTAGATTGTGAAATGTTATCATAAGCACTTCCAGTGTATGCTATTTTCGGCGGAAATGCAAGAGGGTTTTGTTGAAAAAAGCCTTTATAACGCTATTTTTGAAGGGTCATTGTCTTTGAATAAATCGCTCAAGTGCTTTCTGGAATTCTGGAGTGAGAGTGAAGTCGATTTTTGTCTCTTCAAGAGAGCAACCCATCTGTGTTAATGCTTGTAAGACGCGAATTTGTACTTCTTCAATCGTGAGGGAGAGTCCTAAAGCATCTCCAATATTCCACATGCTATCGGCGTTTACCGTTGGAAAATGCCATTTGGTTTCTTGACCTTGGATCGCATGGTCATAAAAATCACGAACAACTTGACCGCGATAGTGTTGGTCTCCAAACACACTCAAGTAAATGGACACACAAACCACATCTTTTAACCTGCGTTGTGCAATCCCAGCAATTTTTCTTCCTTGAATGCTTAAATCATAATCGCCAGGGCAATAGGAATCACTGACTTCAAATGCATTGATTCCACCTAACGCGGTAGCTTCAGGGAAGCTTTGCTGAATTAATTGCTGCATCCACTCGTACGCTTGATTGATTGTAGGCATTTGTTCGTTTTTGAAAAGAAGGCTAATATTTAAGATCCCTTCGTTACTAACGACAGCAAGGCCTCCTGCTTGGCGGACAATGGGAGTAAATCCATGAAAGCGGAGTCGATCTAAGCCTTCCTCTAGAAATGGGACTTTTGTATCGGTCATTCCAAGAATAATAATATCTTCTAGTGTCCAAAAATGAACGAAAGGTCCCGTTTGCTCTTTCGTTAAATGGCGAATAATGGTTTCATCTAGAGCAAAAGGAGTCAAGATTTGTTCTAGTGAAGTGGTTTTTTCGATTTGAGTAGCGACCAGTTGAACGGTCTGGTGTTGAATTGGTGATGATGTCATAGGTTTCTCCTTTAGAGTTCTTCGTGTTTTATTATAACAAAAGTTCAGAATGGGGTCGTCCGATATGCCGTTTTTAAGCCGTTTCTTAGGAAATTATTAAGTAAAATTCAAGAATCTTAAAAATGACTAGCATAAATAGGTTTTTTTTTATAGGATAAAATTGAAAAAAGAACGAAAAGAGGGAATGCCCATGAAAATTTTAGTAGTAGATGATGATCGCGAAATCGTTGAACTATTAACCATTTATTTAAAAAATGAAAGCTATGAAATCGTAAAAGCATACGATGGAAAACAAGCTCTCGAAAAATTAAAAATGTATCCAGATATCGATATGATTATTTTGGATATTATGATGCCACGTCTAGACGGAATCTCAGTGGTTCATGAAGTGCGTAAAGAAAATGCGCAATTACCAATTCTTTTATTAAGTGCGAAGTCTACAGACATCGATAAGATTCAAGGATTAACCAATGGGGCGGATGATTACGTGACGAAACCATTTAACCCACTAGAAGTGATTGCCCGTGTGAAATCATTACTTCGCCGTTCGACCATTACTCAAGAAGGTCCAGCAAACGAAGAAATTACTATCGGACCATTAACAATCAAAAAAGAATCGCATCAAGTGACTACTTCTGATGGAAAAGAAATTCAATTAACGGTATTAGAATTTGGAATTTTATTCTTATTAGCGAGTCATCCAAACCGAGTATTTAGCGCTGATGAAATTTTTGAGACCGTATGGCAACAAGAAAGTATTGTTTCTACAAAAACAGTAATGGTACACGTAAGTCACTTGCGCGATAAAATTGCTGAAGCCACTGGAGGAGAAAAAGTCATCGAAACAGTATGGGGAGTAGGCTATAAAATTGAAGACAAATAAACAAAAGATTCTTCAAATTGGAAAAGCAAAAAACGAACCGACCATTCTTACACTGACGCGTAAAGAAATCAGTGAACTGGTTTTAGAGGGGATTGTCACTCTCTGTGTGGTATTCCTACTCTATCTAGGTATCTTAGTGATGATTAGTCAGTTAGTGAATGAGCCGGGAATCATTTCGATTCAGTTCTCAGCACGAGATGTGTTACAAATTGGCACGGATCAAATGCTGCTCTATAAAAATATCTTCACGATTACTTCCATTATTTTTGCGATTGCATTTACCTATTGGAGATTAATGCGAAGATATCAACAAATGCAATTGAATCATATTTTAGATGAACTGCATTTGATTGCGGAAGGACGATACGATAGACGAATTCCATTCCAGTTAAGTGGGGATATGGGACAAGTTGTGAATAGTATTAATCGTCTTGTAGATTCGACGGTGAACGCTCTAGAAGAAGAACGTGCTATCGAAAAGTCAAAAGATGAATTGATTACAAACGTCTCACATGATATCCGGACGCCATTGACGTCCATTCTTGGATACTTAGGCTTGATTGTGAATCAGCCCAAGATTGATACGGAGGATGCGAAGCGTTATGCAGAAATCGCATATTCAAAAGCCGAGCAAATGAAATTGCTTGTCGATGATTTGTTTGAATACACGACGAGTAGACCGAATGGGGCTCCATTGCGTCTGAACGATATTCCAATTGTGAATTTTCTTGAACAAATTGCAGCGGACTTTGAATTAGAAGCCCAAAAACGTCATATGGCAATCGAAGTGTCTTCAGAAAACCGTGACGTGGTGCTGGAATTAGATGCTGAGAAAATGGTACGTGTGATTAACAATCTGTTATCGAATGCCATTAAATACGGTCATGAAAATTCAACCATCTTAATGGAAGTGTTGAAGAAAGAGGGCGTCATTACCATCGCGGTTAGAAATGAAGGCGACCCGATTTCAAAAGAAGTATTGGATCAACTCTTTACAAGGTTCTATCGTGCAGAAGGCTCTCGTTCAAAAGAAACAGGTGGCACAGGTTTAGGGTTAGCGATTGCGGAAAACATTGTGCATTCTCATGGAGGAATCATGTTTGCCGAGTCGGAAAACGGACAAACGAGTTTCTATGTCTGTCTACCCACTGAAAACCAAGGATCTTTAAAAGAAATGACAAATCACAAATAAATACCGAGAAGGACGGCTACGTGCTTTCCTTTTCGGTTATTTTTATTCGCAAAAAAGCGAGAGAGTTGATACTATGACAAGAGACATTATGAGGGAGGAATCAAGATGAAACTAGCAACATGGAATGTGAATGGCATTCGTTCTGTTTTAAATAAAGGAGCGCTGCAAGAATATGTGTTAGAGAGCAATCCAGATATTTTATGCCTGCAAGAGACAAAAGCGCAACAAGACCAAGTAGAGTTGGGAATGGAATTTAGTGAATATGAGGTATTCTTCAATTCAGCAGTGAAAAAAGGATACTCGGGAACAGCCATTTTCACGAAAGAAAAACCTTTATCTGTAGAATATGGAATTGGAATAGAAGAGCATGACCAAGAAGGGCGTGTGATTACAGCAGAATACGAAAAGTTCTATTTAGTGACGGTATATACTCCAAATGCGAAACGTGACTTATCTCGCCTCGAGTATCGCCAAGTATGGGAAGATGACTTCCTTGCTTTTATCAAAAAACTAGAAGAAACAAAGCCTGTAATTTTCTGTGGGGACTTAAATGTGGCTCATAAAGAAATCGACTTGGCAAATCCAAAAACAAATACAATGAATGCAGGATTTACAAAAGAAGAACGTGCAAAATTCGATCAAGTCGTCAATAATGACTTGGTGGATGCGTTCCGTTACTTATATCCAGATACGCTAGGAGCCTACAGTTGGTGGAGTTACATGGGAGGAGCCCGTGCTCGAAATGTCGGATGGAGAATTGATTATTTTGTGATTTCACAACCGCTAACAGCCTTCCTTCAAGAAGTAAAAATTCGAAGCGATGTTACCGGAAGCGATCATTGTCCGGTAGAAATGAAAATCGAATTGTAGAACATTTGTTCGTGTTGCAAAAATTTGATACAATGGATGTATCAATTATAAAGAGGTATTCAAATGGCAAAAGACCATATTGTCGTGCATGGAGCACGATCTCATAATTTAAAAAACATTGATGTGAGTATTCCTCGTGATCAATTTGTCGTGATCACAGGATTATCGGGTTCAGGAAAAAGTTCGTTAGCCTTCGACACTTTATACGCTGAAGGACAACGCCGTTATGTGGAAAGTCTGTCTGCGTATGCGCGTCAATTTTTAGGGCAAATGGACAAACCTGATGTAGATAGTATCGATGGCTTAAGTCCGGCGATTGCTATCGACCAAAAAACGACATCTAGAAACCCACGTTCAACAGTGGGAACGGTCACAGAAATTAATGATTATTTACGTCTATTATATGCACGTGTTGGGAAACCAATCTGTCCAAATGATGGAACACCGATTGAAAGCCAATCTCTCGAACAGATGGTCAATCGTGTGATGGAAATGCCCGAAAAAACAAAAATTCAAGTGCTTGCTCCTGTTGTGGTTCAAAAGAAAGGGGAGCATAAAAAAGTCTTTGAAAAAATTCAGAAAGATGGATATGTACGTGTGCGCGTCGATGGCGAGATGCATGAAGTTACCGAAGAACTGAATTTAGAGAAGAACAAAAAGCATAATATCGAAATCGTTGTGGACCGTATCGTGGTGAGTGATAAGAGTCGTTCACGTCTATTCGATTCGATTGAAGCAGCTCTCCGTTTAGCGGAAGGGTATGCCATTGTCGATGTGATTGGTGGGGAAGAACATCTCTTTAGTGAACACCATTCATGTCCGATTTGTGGATTTACAGTTGGCGAATTAGAGCCACGTCTTTTCTCCTTTAATGCGCCATTTGGAGCCTGTCCGGAATGTGATGGTCTTGGATCAAAACTCGAAGTGGACTTGGAATTAATTGTTCCCGATAAGAGTTTGACATTGGAAGAAGGAGCGCTTGTTCCGTGGAATCCTATTAGCTCCAACTATTATCCATCGATGCTCAGCCAATTTTGTGAGCAATTTAAGATTCCGATGAATATTCCGTTTGAAAAATTGACACAATCTCAAGTCAATATGGTTCTGTATGGTTCCGGAGATGCTACTTTCCAATTCCATCATGAAAATGAATTTGGTGGAGTCCGAGATGTGGAAATCCCATTTGAAGGTGTGGCAGTGAATGTGGAACGTCGCTATCGTGAAACCAATAGTGATTTTACAAGAGAACAAATGCGCCAATATATGACGGAGTCCGCTTGTAAGACTTGTCATGGCTTCCGTTTAAACGAACAAGCCTTATCTGTCAAAGTAGGCGGAAAAAATATTAGCGAAGTTCTCTCTCTGTCTGTGGATGATGAGATTGATTTCTTCAAAGACTTAAACTTATCGGAGACAGATGAGCAAATCGCAGCTCCAATCTTAAAAGAAGTAAGTTCTCGTTTGAAATTCCTACGTAATGTTGGCTTGCAATATTTAACATTAAGCCGAGCTGCCGGAACTTTATCGGGGGGAGAAGCGCAACGGATTCGTTTAGCGACTCAAATCGGGTCAAACCTTTCGGGCGTTCTCTATATTTTAGATGAGCCTTCGATTGGGCTTCACCAACGCGACAATGACCGCTTAATAGAGTCATTGAAGAGCATGCGTGACCTAGGAAATACGCTGATTGTCGTAGAACACGACGAAGACACGATGCGTGCTGCGGACTACTTGATTGATATCGGTCCAGGTGCGGGTGAATTCGGTGGCGAGATTATCGCTGCAGGAACTCCAAAAGAAGTGGAGAAGAATCCAAAATCACTCACCGGTCAATATTTAGCTGGGAAAAAATATATTCCAGTTCCAAGCGAACGCCGCAGGGAAGATAAGGGTTGGATCCACTTAAAAGGCGCTGCGGAAAATAACTTACGCGGCATCGATGTGGATGTACCACTCGGTCGTTTTGTCGCTGTAACAGGAGTATCGGGTTCTGGAAAGAGCTCACTTGTGAACAGCGTATTGAAGAAAGCCTTAGCGCGTGAGATTACACGTGCGAAGGAAAAACCAGGGATGTTCAAGAGCATCTCTGGATTTGAGAGTCTTGATAAGATTATCGATATCGACCAAAGCCCAATCGGAAGAACCCCACGAAGCAACCCGGCTACGTATACGGGTGTATTCGATGATATTCGTGATTTATTTGCGACCACAAACGAAGCGAAAATCCGCGGATATAAGAAAGGACGCTTCAGTTTCAACGTGAAGGGTGGACGATGCGAGTCTTGTAAAGGGGACGGTATCCTGAAAATCGAGATGCACTTCCTACCAGACGTATATGTGCCGTGTGAAGTCTGCCACGGAACGCGCTATAACTCTGAAACGCTCGAAGTGAAATACAAAGGAAAGAGTATTGCGGATGTTCTTCAATTGACCGTTGATGAAGCAGTAGAATTCTTCCAAGCCGTTCCAAAAATCAAACGCAAATTACAAACGATTAAAGATGTAGGGTTAGGATACGTCACCCTTGGACAATCTGCTACAACGCTCTCTGGAGGAGAAGCGCAACGGATGAAGTTAGCCAGCGAGCTTCAACGTGTCTCAACAGGTAATACTTTCTACGTGCTTGATGAACCAACGACAGGACTACATACAGACGATATCGCACGTCTGCTTGAAGTGTTGAATCGTTTAGTTGAAGCCGGTAATACCGTGCTTGTCATCGAACATAACTTAGATGTGATTAAGACCGCTGACTATATCATTGATATGGGACCAGAAGGCGGTAGCGGTGGTGGTCTTGTTATTGCGACAGGAACGCCAGAAGAAGTGGCGAAAGATAAAAACAGCCACACAGGTCGTTATTTAAAACGCGCTTTAGAAGCAGCTGCCTCTCATAAAAAGAAGTAGAAATTTACGAGAGAGATAGTTTGAAGAAGTTAGTTATGCTATACTCAACATAGATCATTTCTCAGGGGGAAACTTGAATGAACATGAAAGAATTAGTCGGCAAGAAAGCCGCAGAATATGTAGAAAGTGGAATGACGGTTGGATTAGGAACTGGTTCAACAGCTTACTATTTTGTGGAAGAAATCGGTCGACGAGTAAAAGAAGAAGGACTTGAAATTGTTGGAGTAACGACTTCTTTAGCAACGAAGAAACAAGCAGAAGCGCTTGGAATTCCACTGAAGAGCGTGGATGAAGTAGATTATATTGATGTAACGATTGACGGCGCAGACGAAATCGCTCCTGATTTTTCAGGAATCAAAGGGGGCGGCGGTGCATTATTATTCGAAAAAATCGTAGCCGAGCAATCAAAGAGTGTGATTTGGATTGTAGACGAATCAAAAATGGTCGACTACTTAGGTCGTTTCCCATTACCAGTGGAAGTAGTGCCTTATGGTTCGCTTCAATTATTCAAACGTTTTGAAGCGCTAGGATACAAACCAACGTTCCGCGAACGTGACGGAGAACGCTACTTAACCGATAGCAAAAACTACATTATCGACTTGGATGTGTATCCAATTAAAGACCCAATCGCTTTCGGAGAAAAAATTAAAGGCATGACAGGTGTGGTAGAGCAAGGCCTCTTCACAAACATGACCGATATCGTGCTTGTAGGAACTCCTGATGGGGTTGTCGTAAAACAATTCTAAAAAATAACCCGCTTAGAGTCAGCGCAGATACGTGATTCTAAGCGGGTTTTGTTATAGTGTATTTATAATTTTTTGAATCTCTTCTTCAGATAATCCGGTGTGCTTTATGATTTCTGTGATAGGAAGATTCATTTTAAGAAATGCCAAAACTTGACCTTCTTTAAGGCCTGCTTCTCTAGCGGTCTCTTTGGCATATTCGATTGTTTTCCAATAGACTTCTTCGTATTTTTCCATTTGTTCCGCCATCTTCATTTCCTCCGAATCTAAATTATAGAAATCAACAACAGCATAAGCGTCTTGAATTTCTTTGGATGCTTTTGCCGTGATTGTACCATTTTTAAGGAAATTTCTCCACGAATCGTAAAAGTTGTCTCATTTTTTATACCTATTTACGACAAAAAAGAGGGAGGACATTTCAATTTGTGTAAGAAAAACAAGGCAGTTTGTGCTATACTAGTAAAGATTTAGTATTGAAAGGATCTGATGAAATGTCATCATTCATGGAAAAAAGAAAAGGGCTACTTTGTACTTTTGCTGTAGCAGTTGTCGCGGTTATACTTGGAGATTTATTCCCCGTGATTGGAAGTGCGGTATTTGCCATTATTTTAGGGATGGTCTTGAACCAATTTTGGAAAATCCCAAGTGATTTTAGACCTGGCATTAATTATTCAGCGAAAAAATTATTACATTACTCCATTATCGCGCTTGGATTTACAATGTCGTTTGCGCAAGTGAGCCAAACAGGTGCGTCATCGTTCCCAGTGACGATTGTGACGATTTCCATTGCATTTTTAACAGCATTATTTGTAGGGAACTTCTTCAAACTTTCTCGTCCATTGAAGATTCTTGTTGGATTCGGGACGGCGATTTGTGGGGGCTCCGCGATTGCTGCAGCTTCACCAATCATCAAGGCGGAAGACGATGAAGTAGCGTTGTCGATTTCAACCATCTTCCTTTTCAATGTAATGGCGGTATTCCTATTCCCATTCTTAGGACATATGATGGGTATGGACGCGTCTCAGTTCGGACTTTGGGCAGGAACAGCGATTAACGATACATCAAGCGTGGTCGCAGCCGGCGCAAGTTACAGTGCAGAAGCCCTAGAAATCGCAACGATTGTGAAACTGACTCGTGCGTTGATGATTGTTCCAGCGTGTATTGTGTTATCTTTAGTGGAAGCTCGTCGCATGAAACAAGAAGGACAAAGCGTTCAATGGAAGAAAATCGTGCCAATGTTTATCATCTGGTTTATGGTCGCTTCGATTATTACAAGCGTGGGCTTATTCCCAAGTTTCCTTGTACCATATGCAAAATTAGCGTCTAAATGGTTGATGGCGATGGCATTAGCCGGTATCGGAATGCAAGTATCCTTCAAACAATTCCAAGAAGCAGGGGCAAAACCAATCTTAACGGGTCTAGCAACTTGGTTTATGGTGGCTGTCTCTAGCTTAATCATGCAGTACTTCGTTTTATAGAAAGGACATCTCATGAAAAGATTATTAGGACTCGGGTTCTGGATTAGCGCCTTGTACTTTGTTTTATATACGAAACTCCCAGCGCTACAAGCCTTCGTGAACACACCAGTAGGACCGTATGTGCATGTCGCGATGGTCATTTTACTGATTGTGGGGATTTTCTTCTACGTACTGCGCATAATCCATTATTTATTTTTCCCGTAAACATAGAAAAGAGCTTAGGCATTGCCTAAGCTCTTTTTGTTTTAACTAACGTTGTGCAAGATGTTTCCAATCAATCCCGCGGGCATCACACCAGTTTTGGATGCTTGGTGCGACTACGATAGGAGCTTGTTGGAGACTAGAAATACTATCGGCACCGACAAGCGTTAAGATCGTTGTCAGTTGCTCTTTCCAGGTTTGGACCGTATGGATTGCGTCTGGAAGGGAGTCGTCTTTCCGTACGAGATGCAACATTTCACCAGACAATCCAACAAGGCTAGCTCCCAGCGCGAAGCATTTGGCCATGTCGAGTGGCGTCTTCACACCGCCAGAAGCGATGATTGGGGTGCGGCTTCCTTGGGCTTCCATGAGCGACGTCAAGGTCGTTTGGCCCCAGCCTTCTAGGAAATCGAGTTTATCTTCCTTGCGACGGCCGTTTTCGATTTTGGCGAAATTCGTACCGCCTGTACCGCTAATGTCGATGGCACTCACTCCGATACTCTCTAGTTGCGCGATGGCTTTGCGGCTAAATCCAAATCCGACTTCTTTGACGATGACGGGAACGGCACTTGTCTTGACGATTTCTTCGATATTTTTAAGCCAATTGCTAAAGACGCGGTCACCTTCTGGCATCACGAGTTCTTGTGCACGGTTGACGTGAATTTGAATCGCGTTGGCTTCGATGAGTTCGACAGCGCGTTTAGCAGCTTCAGCGTCGTAATGCGCACCGAGATTTGCGAAGAGGATACCGTTTGGATTTTCCTTGCGAATCACCTTGAAGCTTTCCGCACTTTCAGGAAATTTCATCGCGATACTCATTGAACCAGTGGCCATTGCCATGCCTGTTTCACGAGCCAAGATGGCTAAGCGCTGGTTTAACGCAGTCGTGAGTGGGCTACCACCCGTGATGGCGTTGATGAAGAATGGAACGTCAAAGGTGAGTCCAGCAAGCTTGGTCTGCAATGACACATCAGCCACATCAACGGTTGTGAAGGGATGATGTACGAAGCGCGTTTCCACGAATTCGGGAGCACTCGCCGCACGGTATTGCTGGTTCGCGTGACCCACATGTTCGTCCTTTCGATTCATTTGTTGTTGAAATAAATCCATCATTAATCTCCTTTACTAGGCTTCAGCGATGGTCAGCGGAAGCACTTGAATTTGAGCCTTGGCCCATTTGGTTTCAATTTGTTGTCGTTGAGCTTCGTTTTGTGTAAAGCAAATACCGCAATCGCCACCGCCAGCGCCTGAAGTTTTTGCGCAGGCACCAAACTGTTCTGCGAGGTCGCAAAGAGTTTGAAGTGCTGGGGTTTCAATTTCCAGCTGCATTACTTTTGCAAATTGATTTAAGAGTACACGGTTAGCACGGATGCCTTCTTGTAAGGCTGGGATGTCTTCATTTTTCCATGCACTTTGTAGGCCTTGAACGATGGCGTGACTCTTTTTGAGAAATTCCTTGTAAAAGGCGCTATCCGTTGCCACTTTCCGTTTCTTTTCAGTTGCTTGAATGAGTGAATCGGTGATAGCCACTTGCCCCGTCCATCCTACTAAAAGGGTGAAGTCTGGGATTTTTGGAAGACGAACGATGGTGAGGTCTTTCCAGTCGGAATCACAAATTTCTTTGATCGTTTGGCTTTGTAATTTTACGAGTAATTCGCTTCGATCTGGGCTTGTGTAATACACCATTCCTCTAAAAGAAGAGGCGGCGATATCTCCAAAGGATCCACGTTGGGATAGGCGAAGATTCGTTAAAACACTCAGCTTATAGACGAGTAGAGGCGTACGCGGAGTCTTGTAAAAATCAAGAACGGCTTGAATCGTTGCGACGACAACGGCACCACTCGAACCGAGTCCATATTTAATGCCACTCTTAGCGTCATCGAGTTCACTCGTAATCGAAAGCGAGTAGAGTGCGTTTGTTGGCGTGCCGCATTCCCGAACATATTGTTCTGCAACAAGAATCGCTTCTTCGACTAGTTTATAGGGATGTTCTCCTTTTGCTTGGAACAGTTCTCCTTCGCGAGTCCATTCCACAATCACGTCTGGATTTTGCGTAGAGGTTAGTGTTCCTACACTAGTAGTTACATCGATCGTAACTGTTAAATAGCGCGACACCGCTGCGACAATAGCGCCGTGACCTGGTTCGACAACCGCATATTCTCCAGCGATAAAGAGTTTACCTGGAGCTTTTGAAGTAATTGTCACGCGCTCACTTCCCTTCGAAAGCTGCACGAGAAGTGTTCCATTCGTCTTCCGTTAGCGTGCGAATGCCTTCTCCTGGAAGCGTAGGGATGAGTTTTTCACTCGGGAATACTTTGCCGAGCTCTTCCAGAATCGCAGGAATATCACTTGCCTTGCAGATGACTTTGACGTTTGGACCAGCATCCATCGTGAAGTAGGCCGGAATACCTCGTTCTTCTCGAATCGTGCGAATCGTTTGTTGGGCGATAATACTCTCCGGTTCAAAATAACAGAATGGAGGGTTACTTGCTAGCATCGTAGCGTGCATTTTCATGCCATTAAATTCCGCAATAGAGCCGATGCGATGAATGTCGCGGTCCTTGATGGCCTCTTTGATATCGGCTAAATCGGTTGCCGCTGAAGTGACCCAACCTTCGTAAAATGGAGAAGTAGAAACGGTCAATTCCATGCCGGCACGACTTGAAATCTTCTTCTCGGCCGCGCTCACGACGATAATAATCATCCCGATGTCAAAGTTTGCATCGTCCACGGGAATCGCCATGCTGTTCTCGTTGGAGTCTCCCTTATTCCATTCGACAAATCCGCCAAAGAGACTACGAGTTGCGCTACCGCTCCCACGACGCGCGTAAGTCGATAATTGTTGGGCAGGCATATGAAGACCAGTAGCCTCGTTCATTGCCCCAGCCAGTGCAGCAAAGGCGGAAGCAGAGCTCGCAAGACCTGCTGCAGTTGGGACAAAGTTTAGGCTTTCGACACGAGCACGACGCGTATCTCCCGTTTCAGCGCGGAATAAGTCTAAGAAGCGCGTGATTTTAGCGGTCGCTGCTTCGTCTTGTTTGGCGCCATTAAGATAGAACTCGTCTTCAGCTAACGCATCTGAAAGTTCGACTTTTGTATCGGTATAGAAAGCTTCAAGAGTTAAAGAGAGGCTACTATTCATCGGAATGAAAAGCTCCTTATTTTCTTTTCCCCAATATTTAATGAGCGCGATATTCGTATGCGCACGCGTAATTCCAATCGATGTGGTCATTAGCTCTTCTCCTTTTTGGCGAGCGACTGAATCCAGACCGCTTGCGCTCCTTTTTTCATGAATTGTTCTTGTAAATGAAGGGCGTCGGTCTCTGTAGCTACAAGGGCAATCATACAACCACCTAAGCCACCACCTGTGACTTTTGCCCCGAGTGCATGATTTTCGTGAGCTGTACTGACGAGGGCTTCAATGATATCATGCGAAACCCCTAATTTTTTAAGGCGGTCGTGATTTGAATTCATCAGCTGGCCGAGTTTTAGAGGGTCTTTTGTTTCGATAGCGGTCTTAGTATCTTGAACGATAGCGCCAATCGACTGAACTGCGTCTGAACCAGTTTCGTTAGTGGTAGGGTCGATGATGCGCTCTTGCAAAGTACTTACATGATGGACCGCTTGCTTCGTATTCCCGGTGACGCCTGAATCCGCAATGACGAGATACGCTGGCATATCCAGCTCAAGCGTTTGAAGTTCTTGTTCCTTTTGGAAAAAGACCGGACGAGTGCCGCTTGTTGTAGCTGTATCGACACCGCTTGGATTGCCATGCGAAATGGTTTCAGCTCCCTGTACGATGTCCCATAAAGTGGCATCGGATAAAGGCGTATTGAAAAAATCAAAAATGGCACGCACGACCGCCACACTTACTGCAGCGCTGGATCCCATGCCTCGTTCCGCTGGAATCGTTGACTCGATGGAGAGGACAAAAGCATGACTCGTGACTTCTTTTGAAGAGGCAAGTAAAAATGCTTTTTGAATCGCAAACTGCAATCCTGCCATTGAAGCGGGCATGCTTTGAAGGTCCCCTGAATATAATTCGCATTCGATCGTTTGCCCTTTGGTTGCAGTGACGATATCGGCTTTCACAAACACCGCATTAATGGGTAGTGCAATGGCTGGTTTATGATAGACGACAGCATGTTCACCGGCTAAAATGATTTTTCCATTGGCGAGGCCTGTTCCCTTTTGTAGTTTCATACGACATCCCTTTCTTCGTTTTCAATTCACATTCTACTAGATTCGTTACTCTTCATAAACAAGCATGCTGATTTCATGGGAAAAACTTAAGATTATAAAGAAATGAATCATAGAAACAGTGTGCTACTTATGGTACAATTCAAGAATAGTAAACCTGTAACTGAAGGAGACGAATCCGTTGAGAGAAAACGAGACGTATTATCAGATTCTAAGAAGTGAGTGGAGCCAATATAAAGGCATGCATCCATTCACGATGACAAGCGCGGAACTTGCGCACTTAACGTCATTAAATGACCGCATTTCCCTACAGGACGTGCAAGAAGTGTATGTGCCGATGCTGGATTATTTTGATGTATATTTTAAAAAACATATTGAATTACATACCGAGGAGCAACAATTCCTGAATCAACAGAAGAAAACCGTGCCGTTTATTATCGGGGTTTCAGGAAGTGTGGCTGTCGGAAAGAGTACAACGGCTCGTTTAATGCAAACGATGCTACAACAACGCTACCCAAATAAACGAGTGGCGCTGATGACAACGGATGGATTCTTGCTTCCAACAAAAGAATTAATTCAGCGTGGCATCTTGGATCGTAAAGGATTCCCGGAAAGTTACGACATGGAAGCTCTCGTTCATTTCTTACTCGAAGTGAAGACCGGAAATCCAAGCGTGGCTGCGCCGGTGTATTCGCATGAGATTTACGATATTATGCCAGGGGAAGTGCAGACGATTGAGTCGCCCGACATCTTGATTGTAGAGGGGATTAATGTGTTGCAACTGCCGCCCAATCGTGAAATTTACGTGAGTGATTTCTTCGACTGGTCGATTTTCGTAGATGCCGATGCCACGCTGATTGAGCAATGGTACTTGGAGCGTTTCGAATTGTTGATGGACCGTGCGAAATCACAGCCAGATAACTATTACTATCAATATGCGATTGGGAATCGTGCGGATGCGATTGCGATGGCGAAAGATGTGTGGAAGAAGACTAACCTGAAGAACCTTAAAGAATACATCTTACCAACGAAAACCCGCGCCGACTTCATCCTCCATAAAACAGTGGGACATCACATTGATTTTGTGCAAATTAAAAAATATTAGGTACATCGATTACTTAAAATCCTTGCGGATTTTTTTATAATCACTGTAATGGGGCACCGGATTGAGCCTACGTCTCAACCTCTACCAAGCTTCAAACTGACTCTACGGGTTTCACCCTAGAGTCAGTAATTCACATTGGTTGCTATCCCCCATTACTGCGATTATAAAATCCGCTTGATTTTTCGTAATCGATTATTTTTTTACAAAAAATTGTGCCACTGTTTTAGTAGGTGAAGCGGTACGGGATTCTTAGTAAGAGTACGGGGAATCGTAAGAAAGAGTACATCTATGTTCATTGCAAAAATAAAATGTAAAAACCTCTTGACATTTTTAGGTAGGAGAGTATAATTTTAAATGTAAAGAGCTCTTGACATTATTACGAAAATTTGGAGGAACAAAGCCATGAAAAAGATGGATGAAATGGACAGAGATATTCAGTTGCGTTCTGAGGCGTGGGGCTATAAAACAGCGCTTTTGGGTTTATGTGCATGGACAGGATTTAATATCTATCAAGCACTTGTTAGTGGTGGCAAACTTGAAATGCTACCTTGCTTGATTTTGCTCTTATCTGTAAGTGTGCAAGGATTTGCTCAAACCGCAATGAAACGCAATATGATTGCTGGTGATGAAGAGTATAAAGAACCAAATAAACTTGTTCAAGGAGTCATTCTAGCAGTTGTCGCTGTTATCGTGGTATTGGCTGTTGGCGTGTATTTTTTCCAGAAAGCGTGATGGCATATGAAAAATAATATAAAACAGCTAAGAAAAGCAGCAGGATTGCGACAAGAGGATATGGCAAAAACATTGGGTGTAAGCAGACAGACCATTATTGCCATTGAGAATGATAAATATAATCCTACCCTTGAACTTGCAATGAAGATTGCAAGGTTACTCCAGCTCAATGTTGAAGAGATTTTTGTGTTAGAGGACTAAAAAGACATAACTGAATACTCAATAAATGAAGAGAGATTCCTATTTGTGGGGGAATCTCTTTTTTTGTAAAATCCTTAAAAATCCTGTTTAAAACGCGGAATAGTAGTGGTAAAATGTAGGTGAAAAATTGTAGCTTATAGTATGGTTTCTTTAATAATGAGGTGAGAACATGTACTTAAAAAGTGATCAAAAAAAACATCAAAAAATACCGACTTATGGAGCAGCGCCTTACATATACATAACTATCCTTGTGCCGAATTTGACGGGTTTGCTGCTGAGTCAGTCAGTGCTCGAGAGCGGACTGTTAAAGGGTGGCTTTAAAGATTTGTTTTATCTGATTGGCTTCCTCTTAATGTTCGTTGCAGCGAGAATTCAGTGGCTCAGCGGGGTGAAGTCGTTTATTAGCACAAGTATCCAAACTAGCGAACTCAAGACAACAGGAATTTACGCGCGCACTCGCAATCCAATTTACTTTTCGTGGTGGCTCAGCAGCATCGGGATTACCCTAACCATCCATAATGTGTGGTTACTACTTCTTATTCCGATTCAGTGGGTGTTATTAACCGTCGTGATTCGTATTACCGATGAAAAATGGCTCTACGAACTGCACGGAGAAGCCTATAAGGACTATTGCGCGAGAGTGAATCGATGGATTCCGATTAAGAAAATTAAGTAACCAAACTAAACATATTTGTAGAAGGTTCCTGAACTTCATCCAATAGCATGTCTAATGGATGGAGTTTTTTTGGGTTCTAATTAAATCTGAAATGAAATATCCGAAAAGTACTTTTAGAAACATCTAAAGATAAGCTATAAAAGGCAGTGAGTTATAATTAAAAAAATATTTTGCAATAAGTGTTGACTATAACATTGTGTCATGGTTTAGAATGTAAATTGTTAGGAGGTAGATACATGTACATGATAAAAAAAGCAAGTGAGATTAGTGGTGTGTCAGTACGAATGTTGCACCATTATGATGAGATTGGGTTATTATCTCCCCAAAAATCAGAGAATGGATATAGGTGTTATACCGAAGAAGATATGGCATGTTTACAAACCATACTCTTTTACAAATATTTAGGATTTCCAATTAAAAAAATTAAATCACTAATGGCAAAAGATGATACCGAACTACTAACTCACTTGAAAAGACAGTTGACCTTAATGCAAAAGGAAAACGAGAGACTCTTAACATTGATGGAAACATTACGGAAAACGATTGATTATGAAGAAAGGAAAATTACAATGTCAACAAAAGAAAAATTTAATGGGTTTACATACCAAGATAATCAAAAATACAAGCAAACTGCAATCGATATGTACGGGAAGGAAGTTATTGAAGAAGCCATTGAAAAACAAAAGGGAAAGGAACAAGAATTGACGGATGGTTTTAATGAAATATTCTTCGCTTTCTCTGAAAATAGGTCAAATGGAATGAGCGCAACATCTAAAGAAAATATAGATTTAGCAGAGAAACTTCATAAACATATTTGCAAATACTCGTTCGAATGCCCAATCGATGTATTTTCAAACATTGGGTATGGATATGTTCAAAATGCAGAATTTAAAAACAACTTAGATCAATTCGGTGATGGAACAGCACAGTATATATGCGATGCCATTCAGGAATATGTGAAAGAAAAATAGGATAAAAAATCATTAACAAGAAACAGTAAATCAAAAGAGGATTTACTGTTTTTTGTTTTTTAATGCAACCTTGGATTGGTCACGAATCAAAAAGCTTCGCAGTCTGATAATAGAAAACAAGCCTCCTTAGTGAAGTTTCGTATGTGGTCTGTAAACAACATTGAAAGAACTAAGGAGGTTTTGTCAAAAGAGTTACCGATGATGTGCACTGTTAAGCGTATACGGAAAGAGACGGTAAGCCCCTTTTCTTTTTTTGTAAAAAAGAAAAGTAGCATATATGCTACTTTTCAAAAATTAAAAACACAATTTTTAAACAGAGTGTCAACACTTAGAAACGTTGATGTGACAATGTTTCTGGAAGGAGAGAGTAGCGAGTGTACACGTTATATACTAATTTATATATTTTCATGAAAGCTTGGTGTGACGCGGAAAATGGGGTTAAAAAATCCGAACAAAAATTTCTGTTTTTTAAGTAATTTTCGGGCTTTTCTGTTACAATGAAAAAGAACTAAAACTAAGGAGGCCTCTTATGACAGCTCAAACCACTTCATTAGAAAAGATTATCGTGCTCGACTTCGGAAGTCAGTACAACCAGTTGATTACGCGCCGTATTCGTGAATTCGGTGTGTTCAGCGAGTTGCTACACAACGACATTACAGCCGAAGAAATTAAGGCACGTGGCAACGTAAAAGGGATTATTTTCTCAGGGGGACCACATAGCGTTTATGCAGAGGATGCTTTTACCGTGGATCCTGCGATTTTTGAATTGGGAATTCCAGTGCTTGGGATTTGCTACGGGATGCAACTGACAACGCATCTGTTCGGTGGGAAGGTAGAATCGTCTACAACGCGTGAATATGGTTCTGCGAAAGTCGATGTTTTCAACACGACTTCAGGCATTTTCAAAGGGTTAGCTGAAGAGGAAGAGGTACTCATGAGCCACGGCGACCGTATTACTGCGATTCCGGAAGGCTTCAGCGTGACGGCTTCGAATGCGCACACGCCATTTGCGGCTTTTGAAAACCAAGAACGTCGCATCTACGGCGTACAGTTCCACCCAGAAGTGCGCCACAGTATTCACGGGAACGACATGCTTCGTAACTTCGTGTTCGATATTTGTGGGGCAACAGGTGACTGGTCAATGGACAGCTTTATTGAAATGGAAATTGCGAAGATTCGCGAAAAAGTAGGCGATAAGAAAGTCCTACTTGGGCTATCTGGTGGAGTTGACTCTAGTGTGGTTGGAGTTCTCTTGCAAAAAGCAATCGGCGACCAACTCATCTGTATTTTCGTAGACCACGGCTTGCTTCGTAAAGGGGAAGGCGACCAAGTGATGGAGAGCCTTTCTGGTAAATTTGGCCTCAATATTATTCGCGTGAACGCTCAGGAACGTTTCCTATCGAAACTAAAAGGCGTGAACGACCCTGAACAAAAACGAAAAATCATCGGAAATGAGTTTGTGTACGTATTCGACGACGAAGCAGCAAAACTCACAGACGTGGATTTCCTTGCGCAAGGAACGCTCTATACAGACATCATCGAATCCGGAACGAAAACCGCGCAAACGATCAAGTCTCACCATAACGTAGGGGGACTTCCAGAGGATATGCAATTCGAACTGATCGAACCGCTGAACACGCTCTTCAAAGATGAAGTGCGCGCTTTGGGAACAGCGCTTGGCATGCCAGACTCTATCGTATGGCGCCAACCATTCCCAGGACCAGGGCTTGGAATCCGCGTTCTTGGGGAAGTGACCGAAGAAAAACTTGAAATCGTCCGCGAATCTGATGCCATCTTACGAGAAGAAATCGCCAAAAACGGCCTAGAACGAGACGTATGGCAATACTTCACGGTTCTTCCAGGAATCCGCAGCGTAGGGGTGATGGGAGACGGCAGAACGTACGACTACACAATCGGAATCCGTGCCGTAACGAGTATCGACGGCATGACCAGTGACTTCGCTCGCCTTCCTTGGGAAGTGCTTCAAACCATCAGCGCCCGCATCGTCAATGAAGTAGCCCACGTCAACCGCGTCGTCTACGACATCACGAGCAAACCGCCGGCTACGATTGAGTGGGAATGATTTATAAACATGATTTGAAGTGAAATGGTTGTTTTAACAGCACTTTCGGTTATTATAAAAGGTTAAAAATCAATCAAAATCGATTGGTTCCCCACCAAAAACCCCACCAGAATTTTCGGGACTGACCCCAAAAAGTGAGAATTTAATAAAAACACCCTAGGGCTACCGTCTCCGGTATTCAACCGGAGACAGGTAGTCCAATTTTTGTTGGATTCTATTTTCATTATAATATTTGATGTAATTTTCTACAATTTGAATTACAATAGAAGATGAAGTTATTACTTCATCTTTTATGTAGAAATCTTCGCACTTTAGCGAAGAATGGAAGCTTTCGATAGGTGCATTATCTGCGGGTGTCCCCTTACGGGACATACTGCGGATAATGTTTTTTTCTTTACATAAATTGTAATATTCAGCAGAAGTATAAACGCTGCCTTGATCACTATGTAATAGAACATCCTTAGGTAAATCAATTTGATTTAAAGTATCCAATACAAACTTTGTATCTTGTTTTGAACCAATTGTATAAGCAAGGATTTCCCCATTATGTAAATCCATAATGGAAGATAAATATA
>NZ_KV790838.1:35731-36131 GCF_001807725.1 Granulicatella sp. HMSC31F03
TTTGCATAGGTTTGTCTGCTGAAAAATTTCTATTTAGAGTATTGCCAGTAATTGAGAATGGTTTACCTATTTTGATAGCTTTTTTAGGTTTCACGGCACAATTCCAACCATTTTTCTGCATAATCCGCTGCACAACCTTATGGTTAACAATCTGATTTAATTCCTTCTGAATCAAATGCTTAATCTTTCTGTACCCATAAATAAATTTGTTTTTCTTACAAATTTTACCAATGGTTTCCTCGATAACGGTTGGCGAAAAGTCTTTCTTTTTCCATCGATAGTAAGTAGATATGGGTATATTAAGGCAAAAACAGATTAAACGAAATGTATATTTACCTTTCAATTCTTCCACTAATTTTACAACTACTTGAGGCGACACTTCCTTTCCAATTCCTTGTAT
>NZ_KV790838.1:36151-41823 GCF_001807725.1 Granulicatella sp. HMSC31F03
TTTTTTAATATTTCTAATTCAACTTCTTTTCTTTGTAATTCTAATTTTAATTGATCGATTTCTGAAAGTTCAGCTATTCCTTTATTATAGGAATATTGTTTCCCCACCTGTTGGTGGAAACGATGAGTTTCTCCATTTTTATACCATCTAAACCATGTTTTTACTTGAGTTTCATTTTTAATGTTTAACTCCTGCATTACTTGTTTTGTAGTATATCCCTGTAATTTCATTTCTACGGCTTTATTCTTTGTATCGACAGAATAGGCCACACGATTTTTAACCATAAAAAGACACCTCCATGCGTATTTGATAATATTGTACCAAATCCAACTTGGAGGTGTTTTTATTTAATTCTCATTTACGGGGGGGAGTGCCGCATTTCAAAGGCTTTTTTCTTTTAATTTTAGCAAAACAACTGAATTTTAACTGATTATATCACTTTAGGAGAGCAATAATAGATATAATGGTAGCAATGATGGAGACTATCGTAGCAACGATAGAACTTATGGTATTTGCCTTTGTGTAATTTATCTCTGTAAGCATATTCAAATAGGAATAATTTTCTTTAATTACATTTCGATAATATGACAAATTTTTATGAAATAAATTTTCTAGTTGAACTTCGTCATTTGATACAAATATAGTCCAAGAATCTTCAAAGTCTTTTTTAAAATTAGAAATATCTATTCTGTTTTCTGACTCCGATAGGCTTTGTATCTTTTTCAAAAGGTTTAAAAAATTTTTATTAAACATTATGTTCTTTCTTCCTGATACATATTTCGAAAAATCTCTTTCAAAAATGTGAAGTTCTCGCTCTCCAAATAATAAGTAATAGAGCTCGTTCCCATATTGCGATATAGACCCTAAAATACTAAATCTAGGAATGAAATTATTTCCTGAGTATAGAACATAATCGCTATCATTAAAACTATTTGAAATATAGTAATTACCTTTCTTATTATATAGACTATAACTAATATCCCCGAAGTATATTTTATCTATATCAACTTTTTCCTTTCGAAAAGCAACTGTTAGATTAATTAATTTGTTCATTTTCCCATTTTCGCTATATAAAAACGTAGTTATGTAATGTTGACATATCAAAGAAGGAAGTTCACTTGTCATCTGATCAATAGCTAGATAATTAAGTTTATCGTCCTTATCATCCAGAATATACCAATTAATGTAATCTTTTTTACTCAAGTTATTGATATTATCAGAAATAAATAATTGAAGATTAGACTCTGTCAATACTTGTTTGAAATGAAATCTATATTGAAAAATAGCATAATAATTATTTACCGTCGCCCAACTTATTTCAATACTGCTGAAAAATTTATCTCCAATTATCTCAATTTCAGCAAAAATTCCGACTCCATGCCTTAAATATTCTAAATGGACATAGTCGTATTTTTTAAATATAGTAGGTTTTTTATAATAATTTTTCACTTTAAATTTCGACTTTGGTAACGAATATAAACGCTTCGTTAATTTATTAACACCCTCATTTGAAAGTGTATCTAAAATAATAAACTCGCCAATTGAGAATTCATCAAAATAGTCTGTCCGTGTCCTCCATTCGGGGTGTTTTTCTTCAATGTACTTTTTATGAAATTCTAATCCTTCCTGCTCATTTCTGTGATAATAAGATTGATATTCTTCTGTTGCAACTATTTTTAAATAATAATCAAAAAACTTCTTAGCTTGTCTATTTATCATACCTACACCTAATTGATACTTTATATCACTATCATATCATTTTTTGAATAAAACTGAATCAATAACCGGAACTATTACTCATTTTATGATTTCAGCCAAATCTATCATAGCTTGTTCAATCTTATGTTTTCTTTTTTGCATAACATGAAGATAGATTTTTATACTTCTCTGCTATCTTCTGAATGTCCCACAAACTCTCGAATAAAGTTTAGGTTCACATTCTTATCAGCCAGGACTGAAACAAAACTATGTCGGAACATATGGGGAACTATGTAAACAGGCCTACCAAAATCAACTATGTTATCAATATCCTTATAGGATTTTCTACTTTTCTTATTATACTTAGCGGACTGACTAGTTCCACCTCTTAAGAACATTAAAATTTCTATATGATACAATGCTCTGCCCTGTTTGTTATTTATAGAAGTAAAATAGGGATTCACTACACGTCACTAGACGGTATAGACCTTGATTCAAAGCGATTTTTGAAATTCTAAATTTCACTACATTGCAATATAAATCAACCGAATCACTACCTTATTAGAAATAAAAATGATGATTAGGATTTTTAAAGGAAGAGGGACCGAACTGCACCCCAAAAGTTAGACAGAAAATCTAACTTTTGGGGTCAGTACAATTTTTCAAAATTTTTATTTTTAATAAAATGTCAACAATGTTAATTTAGTAGATTTTTTAGCCAATCTGCTAAATTTGAATCAGACTTTTCCCATCGGTCTGTCACTTTCTCTGAGGTTTCCCATTTATTTTCTTTTCCGTCAAAAAATTTCCGTCTATTACATTTGACTTTGTATACTTTATCTCCATCTGTTCGGTATTCATTATGATAGTAATTTTGCTTTCCGTTACCTTTCCATTCTTGAGTTTCATAAATTTTTTTCATGATATATCCTCCTTTTTGATAGCGCTTTATTCAATTGGATTTTAACTCTCTCTATAGAGTCTGTCAAGGGGATGTGGAAGGGATTTTAAATATTATTAACGTTAAAAATAATGTTACGACATTTCGTTAGTTAGCAGTGTATTTAATCAGATATAAATAAGATGAGAACGCTAATAAAGTTCTAAAATTTAATAAATCATATGCCATAAAAAATAACATGTATAAATCGAGTGAAGATTGATAGTTGATAATTCCTTAAGAATAAGTGTATGCCGTTTGCTATATTAGTCTTGCTAATCGTATACTAACGATGTACAACCATTAAGGAGGCTTTTTATGTTTTTATCGGAAGAGTTATTACAAGAAATTCATGAGCGTGCACCGCGTTATGACAAAGAAAATGCGTGGCCTGCGCAGGACTATGCAGCGTTAAAAGAGGCGGGATACTTGAAGGCGTTCGTGCCAAAAAGAGTACGGCGGTTTCGGTTTGTCGCTGAAAGAAATCGCGCAAGAACAAACACGTCTTGCGATGGCGGCTCCAGGGACTGCGCTTGGGGTGAACATGCACCAAATTATTGTCGGCCTAGGCAAGCACATGGTTCGTTTTGGTAACAAGAAGGGAGAACAAATCCTTCGCGATGCTGCAGAAGGCAAGTTATTGGCGTTTGGGATTTCTGAACCATCAAACGACCGCGTGTTATTCGGTTCGATTTCTGAGGCTCGTCCGGAAGAGGGCGGCGCGTATCGTTTTTACGGCAAGAAAGTCTTCTTATCAATGGGAAAATATTGCGACAAGTTGGTTTCATTTGGGCAAGATAATACAGGCGAATCACCACTGTCAGTCTTTGCGTATTTAACACCGGACCAAGAAACGTTTATCGTAAAAGACGACTGGGATACAATGGGCATGCGTGCGACGCAATCAAACAGCGTTGAGTTAAAAGGGATTTTCGCAGCAGAAGAGCAAGTCCTCACAAAAGTGGCTCCTGGACCAAGCTTCGATCCAGTGGTATTCGGTATTTTCGCCTACTTCGAGATTCTACTGGCGGCAACATACTTTGGTATCGGAAAACGTGCGCTAGAAATCGGGGTAGAGACAGTGAAGAAACGTCACTCTGTATCCAACGATGCGCCTTATGCCAACGATAAAAACATTCGCTGGAGAATTGCGGAAGCGGCGATTATGCTAGACGGCATTCAACCGCAAATTAACGAATTGAGCGACACGCTTGAAGCAAGTTCTGAATACAGCTTCATCTGGTTGCCTCGTCTATCTTCTATTAAGAACCGTTCTGTAGAAGTATCGAAGAAAGCCGTGGAAGAAATCGTTCGTGCATGTGGTGGTAGTTCATACTTCAACCGTACAGAATTATCTCGCTTATACCGCGACGTGTTGGCAGGCTTGTTCCAACCAAGTGACCAAGAGTCATTGCATGATGCGTGGGCGAATATTCTCTTAGGACCTATTCAATAAATTTATATATAGTAGAAAAGCTCGCTTGCGTCAGTGCAGGCGAGCTTATTTGTGTTTAAACAAGTTCAGAGAGAGTATCCGTATTTGTGAATCCACTGTTATTAAATATCTAATTTTTCGATGATTTCACCATTCTGTTGTTTGGATTGAATTTTTTGAATCAGCTCTTCCCCTAAATACTTGGAGAATGCACTTAGGTCAGGTGCAACTTCAAAGAGAATATGGTGGTTTTCTTCAACTGGGATAAATGAAGACTGATGATTTTTTGGATTTGACCAAAAATTCCAATTCGTATCGGTTCGCTCGTAATAAACATAGTTGTTCTTTTTCGTAACGTAAATTCTTTTATTCGTCAGAGTCCGTTCATCTTGGGATTTAATAATAGTTGAATATAATTTTAATCCCTCGAATTGCTTATATTCTCGAATTTTATCCTTTGAAACGTTAAGTTTAATGACTTCATAATCCATAACCTTACCTCCAAAATAGTCAACTGGATGATATGCTGTTACTTCTATTAAACCACTTTTTAAGAGTGATGTCTATCTCTTTATGATTATGAGACGGGTAGTTAGATTGGCTAAGATGAAATTTTCAGTGTTGAACAACCGAAATGTAACATATAAGTTACGTAACTTTTATGTTACATTTTGCTTTTTTAGAAATACGTCTTTACAAGTTCAAGTTCTGCTTCGTTTAGTTCTCGGTATTCCCCAGGAGCCAGCGATTCAGCTAACACAAACTCTCCAAAGCGAATGCGTTTAAGATACGTCACTTTCACACCAACGCATAGAAACATCTTCTTCACTTGATGGAATTTCCCTTCAGAGATTGTGACGGTCGCACGGCTTAAGCTGCCGCTACTTTCTATTATCGTAAGCGAACTAGTTTTGCATTGATACCCACCGTGGAAAGTGACGCCGCGTTTGAAGGTTTCTATGGCATCCTCGTCTAGCGGGCCGTTCACTTCTACATAATATTCTTTCTCGATATGTTGGTCGGGATTCAGCATTCGGTAGCCCAGCGGACCATTATTCGTCACGAGGAGCAGCCCTTCAGTATCCCCATCAAGTCGTCCGAGCGGGTATAAGCCTTCAACGTTCTCCTTGGCGAAGAGGTCGATAACGGTCGTATGTTTCTTATCGATCGTAGCGGAGATGACGCCTTGAGGTTTATTCAGCATATAGTACTTCTGGCTGTTGTCATGAATCTGAGTACCGTTCACCGTGATAACTTGCAGGCTTGCATCAACATTATTGCTGACGTGAGTGGCCGAAACACCATCGATTAAGACAGCTTCGTTCTTGATGAGTTTCTTCATTTCACGGCGGCTCAGCACCAGATGTTTCATTAATAGATGTTCGAGTCTCATAGGCCCTCCTTGCAGTCGTTTTCTCGATTATACAATTTTTTTCAAAAATCGAGTAGTTATTCGTTGACGTCTCTTTCTTCCTGTGGTAAATTATTAAACGTTGTCGCGCAAGATGTTAAAAAACATCGAATCATATTTCTTGCAAAGAAAATGAACGCGTGATATGATATCAAAGTTGTTGCAAAACAACGATTGACCTTTGAAAA
>NZ_KV790839.1:0-3412 GCF_001807725.1 Granulicatella sp. HMSC31F03
AAATTTCATTTGCTTGTCGGTTTTCAAAATCTAACAAAATAAAAAAATAAAACAAGGGTAAATGAACTCACTTCGTTCGCCCTTGTTTTATTTTTCTATTTCGTTTTTACGATTTTGCCGACAGCAATTAAAATTCCAAAAAATCAAAAATCGCATAACAACAACGTTTATTGAGTACTCAATTTTGAGAACTAAATGTACTCAAAACCGAGTACTACCCCCTTTTTTTGTCCCCAGTCGTTTAGCCTGTACTACAGGCTTCCCCAAAGATTTGGGGACAAAACCCCTTATGCTCTTCACAACATTTAGCTTAAATTTTAACGTCGATCCATTGGACGTATTGAAGTTTTAAATTCGACTGAATAAAAAACCTTTTTCGATTTTTACAATCGCTCTAAGGTACCTTATTTTGCAAATAAGAGGGGGTTGGGTTCTCCCAAAAATTTCTAAAAATCAAAAATCGGTTCGATTGGTTTTTAGAAAAAGTTGCAAAAGTCCGGACTTTTGCCATGCTTGCAATAAGCAAATGCTATTGTTTATAAAATTACTTTTTACTTATTGCAAGCATGGTAAAAGGATATCCTTTTACGAATTTTATAAAAAAACGCCACCTCTTAAAGATGACGTTTTTTATATTTTTGGGGTAAGCCCCAATCCCCTTTTCTAAAAAAAAATCATTTCCAAAATTGCCACCAGGATTTTTTTTCATCAATATTTTCTGACAACAATAATTGATTTTTATTTTGTTCATTGAGTAATAATTTTTGTGATTGGTCAATTAGCTGGTGTAATTTTTGAATTTCTTCTTCTCTTTTTTGTAATTGTCTTTTTAAATCTGCCACCAATTCATCATTTTTAGTGTCAGCATTTTGCTGGCATTGTGCTGGCATTATTCTATCATAAATAAAATTTTGGACACTTTTATTTTCTTCTTTTGCCAGCATTATGACGGCACTTTTTTCTTCTTCAGTAAGTCTAACCGTTACTTTCTTTACAACGTTTTTAACCATTTTAGTAAACTCCTTTGCCAACAAAATGCCAGCACTTTGCTGGCACTATTTTACCATACTAAAAAATGCTGGCAAAATGCCAGCATTTATAAAATCAAAAAATAAAAGCAGTCTGCAGACTGCTTTTTAAGTAGCCTAACCTATGAGACGATTCTAGGCTCGTCCTGCCTGTGCATACTTCTAAATTATTATAGCATTATTTTAATCAAGATAATAATTTTGACGTTGCCAATTCCACCTTGCAATAATCACTTGCCCAGTTGTCGGCTCTTTATCTTCTTCTGAATCTGTTTTAATTAAATTTCCACTTTCGACATCTTCCAGTTGTAACTCTTTGCGAATTTCTTTGAAGATGCCACCGAAGGAGATAAGTCTTTTACTCTTTAACCCTTTTTCTAAATCTTCCACTCTTTGTAAATTTTCGTGACGATCGTTTGTTAAATAGTCAATAGATTTTACAGGATACTTTGCAGTTTCATACACTGCACCAATTACCCCTTTTTCTTTTTCAGTGGCTTTTGGTTTAACTGCTTTTACATTCACGATAGGTGTGTAATCAATCTTCAAAGCTTTCTTCCAGAACTCTGTTAACTCTGCTTGAGAAATATAATTGTCATTAGAATTAAAATAACTCGACTTAACAAACACTAAAACGTGTAGGTGTTGATTATACGAACCGTCTTTTTGATTAACTGTAACTTCTGTAGCTTTTAAGTATCCTAGCATATTCTTTTTGATTTTCTTGTACTTCATCATTAAATCAAAAGCCTTGTTCATTTTAGAGATTTCTGTATTTAACTCTTTCCCTGTAAAGACGTTTTTAGTGGTTAACGTCCAAAATAGGAAACGCCCTTTAGGATTTCTTTTAACTGCTTCATTGATAATCTGAATAACCTGGTTAGAATGTTTTAACGATTTCCGCCAGTTACATACTGGACATAAACGTGAACCGCAAAACCATGTTTGGTGTAATTTCAATCGACCTTCCTCATTTCTTGTAAACTGTAAAATATCTGCACATTCTTTTACTCTGTCTGCTTTTCGATACCTAAGTTCACTAAGTAAATCGGCATATTGAATATTTCCTTTTTTCTTTCCTTGCCAATCATTCACTTTTCCATTCTTCCGAATGTCTTTTAATACTTGACGATTTTCCATTTTTGATTTACGATGTCTATGTAAATAAATTCGAATTTAAAAGACACCTTGACCTACCTTTCTATTATGTTTTTTTCTCGACAAAAAAAGCATAAAACTTTCACTGGTAAAAGTCAAGGTTTTTCTTTTTATATCAGCGTTTAAGGACTGTTTTTAAAATTCGTGTTGATTGTATATAGTATCAAGATAAGAAGAAAAAAATTTCCTGTCGGAAATTTTTTAATTTTAATTCACTTTTTTAGAATTAAAATTGCTCATCAAAAAAGAGGGACGTCTTAACGACGTCCCTCTTTTTTTTCTATATACCAATCAGCAAAAGCCCAACAAACAAAAGGAACAAACCAATAAGTTGATACTTTTATCAAAGAATCAAAAGTCAAATTACCTAAAACCAAACTACTGAAAACAAACGTAATGATAATAAAACAATAAATCAAAATTTTATTTTTTAAACTCATTAAGTCCATCCCATTTCACACCTTACGGCATTAACAACTAAACCAAAAGCGATCATATATAAATTACCTTTAACTCCTAATCTAGCTAAATATTCAACAATTTTTGCAATTAAAGAAGCTGCACCTATTTTAATTTCTTCGCTTTCAAAAATTTTTGCAATAGCAGAAAGGCTTAGTAATCCTGCTATTTCTTTTCCTGTTTCATTCAAAGCACAACCAGCAAGCCAAATGAAGTCAATTTTAAAAGCTACACCATTATTTTTATCCTTACGCTGTTCAGCTATAAATTTTCTCACTTCTTTGTTCGAACGTTGGATATAGTTATTATATTTATAAACTGCATAATTATTCATTTTAACTTTTCCGTCTTCTTCATAAAATAACTCGCTTAAAACAGCAGCCGCTTTTTCAATTTCTTCTTGGTTCAATTCAATTTGATTATCGACTTCAGAAGCATAAATTGTTGTAGAAACCACTGCAGGGAATATTACACCAGCAAATGACAAAGAGACAAACAACATAGCAAAATATTTTTTGAAACGATTAAACATAGATAAAACCTCCTTAATTTTTATTTTATGTATACACTAATTTTACTCTTCTTTTTTTCTATCTAACAGTCTTTTTTTTGATTTTTAGTAGAGGTATAATTAATTTTTACGGTACTAAATTAGGGGCTTACTCCGCCCCTATAACCCCGAGCAAGCGTGCGACGCTTGACCCGACCTCTAGCAATTAAAATTCCATTTTTGAAATTTCATTTGCTTGTCGGTTTTCAAAATCTAA